>JBEVDF010000176.1:0-2898 GCA_040514145.1 Aeromicrobium sp. | reverse complement strand
TGCGACTCGATGCCTGAGGGCGACACCGTCTGGCGCGCCGCCCACCACCTGCACGAGGCGCTGGCGGGCCGGGTGCTCACCGCCACCGAGTTCCGGGTGCCGCGCTACGCCACCACCGACCTGTCCGGCGAGGTGCTGCGCGAGGTCGTGCCGCGCGGCAAGCACCTGCTGATGCGCACCGACGACTGGACGATCCACTCCCACCTGAAGATGGAGGGCTCCTGGCACCTCTACCGCCCCGCCACCCTGCGTCGCGGCGGCCGGGGACTACGGCGGCCCGCCCACACGGTACGCGCGATCGTCAGCACCGACGAGTGGGTGGCCGTCGGCTTCAGCCTCGGCATCGTCGAGGTGCTGCGGCGCCAGGACGAGGACTCGGTGGTGGGTCACCTCGGACCCGACGTCCTCGACCCGGACTTCGACCGCGACCTGGCGCTGGCCAACCTCGCCCGCGATCCCGAGGTGCCGATCT
Organism: Aeromicrobium sp.; assembly: GCA_040514145.1. Classification (GTDB taxonomy): domain Bacteria; phylum Actinomycetota; class Actinomycetes; order Propionibacteriales; family Nocardioidaceae; genus Aeromicrobium. The sequence goes on along the minus strand of JBEVDF010000176.1, from coordinate 2,426 downwards.
TCGTGGCGCTGCACGACCAGCGCAACCTCGCCGGGTTCGGCAACGAGTTCGTCAACGAGATGCTGTTCCTGTCGGCGGTCGAGCCGCACACGCCGGTCGGCGAGGTCGACCTGGGCCGCGTCGTCGACCGCGGCGTGAAGCTGATCGTGCTCAACCGCGATCGCATCGAGCGGTCCTTCACCGGCAGCCTGCGCCCCGGAGAGCTGCACTGGGTGTTCAGCCGCACCGGCCGCCCGTGCCATCGCTGCGGCGGCATCATCCGCGAGGCGGCCCTGGGTCGCGTCGCCACCCAGGAGCGCCGCGTCTACTGGTGCCCGAACTGCCAGCCCGCCGCCGGGAGCAGCTGACCGCTCTGCGCTCTCACGGGGAATGCACGAGGGCCCCGTGGATCGCTCCACGGGGCCCTCGTCGATCGATGGTGCGGCTCAGGCGCCGACCTCGATGTGGCTGAAGCCCTTGACGGTGATGCCGGCTTCCTCGGCGACCGCCTTGACGGTCTTCTTGTTGTCGGTGACGCTCGACTGCTCGAGCAGCACGTTCTCCTTGAAGAAGCCGTTGACACGACCCTCGACGATCTTGGGCAGCGCCTGCTCGGGCTTGCCCTCCTCCTTGGCCGTGGCCTCGGCGATCTCGCGCTCCTTGGCGACGAGATCGGCGGGGACGTCCTCGCGGGTCAGCCAACGCGGGCGCATGGCGGCGATCTGCATCGCGACCGAACGCGCGGCGTCCAGGCTGTCGCCCTCGTACTCGACGAGCACGCCGACGGCCGGCGGCAGGTCGCTCGCGCGACGGTGCATGTAGGTGGCGACCTGGCCCGAGCGGGCGCTCACGCGACCGAGCTCGAGCTTCTCGCCGATGACCGCGGCGAGCGCGCTGATCGTCTCGGCGACGGTCTTGCCGTCGTCGAGCTGGACCTTCGCGAACTCGTCGGCGTCGGCCGGCTTGGCGGCGTCGGCCGCGACGGCGAGGCGCTCGGCCAGCGCGATGAACTGGTCGTTCTTCGCGACGAAGTCGGTCTCGGAGTTGAGCTCGACCAGCGCCGACCCGGCGTTGGCGACCAGGCCGGAGGAGGCCTCGCGCTCAGCGCCGCGCTTGGCGGCCTTGGCCGCGCCCGAGATCCGCAGGACCTCGACGGCCTTGTCGAAGTCGCCGTCGGCCTCGGTGAGGGCCTTCTTGGCGTCCATCATGCCCGCGCCCGTGGCGTCGCGGAGCTTCTTCACATCGGCAGCAGTGATTGCCATGTTCAACCTCGGTTCTGGTGGGGCCGGCCCGACGGATCGCGTCGGGCCGGCCAATGGTCAGAGTGACTCAGGACTCGGCAGGAGTCTCGGCCGGAGCCTCGGCGGCAGGCGCCTCGGTGGTCTCGGCGGCCGGGGCCTCAGCAGCAGGCGCCTCAGCGGTCTCGGCGGCAGGCGTCTCAGCGGCTTCCGCGGCCTTCGACGCGAGCAGCTCCTTCTCCCAGTCGGCCATGGGCTCCTCGGCGCCGAGCTCCTGGCCCGGGGCCTCCTCGCCCGTCTTGGCGCCACCGCGCGACATGAGGCCGTCGGCGACCGCGTCGGCGATGACGCGGGTCAGCAGGCCCACCGAGCGGATGGCGTCGTCGTTGCCCGGGATCGGGTAGTCGACGTCGTCGGGATCGCAGTTCGTGTCCAGGATCGCGACGATCGGGATGTTGAGCTTCTTGGCCTCGTCGACCGCGAGGTGCTCCTTCTTGGTGTCGACGATCCACACGGCGTTGGGCACGCGGCCCATGTCGCGGATGCCGCCGAGGGTGCGGTTGAGCTTGGTGTACTCGCGACGCATCTGAAGGAGTTCCTTCTTCGTGCGGTTGGAGCCCGCGACGTCGTCGAAGTCGATCTCCTCGAGCTCCTTCATGCGCTGGAGGCGAGCGGACATCGTGGAGTAGTTGGTGAGCATGCCGCCGAGCCAACGCTGGTTGACGTAGGGCATGCCGACGCGCTTGGCCTGCTCCTCGACGGGCTCCTGCGCCTGGCGCTTGGTGCCGACGAACAGGATCGAGCCGCCGCGGGCGACGGTGCTCTTGACGAACTCGTACGCCGAGTCGATGTAGGACAGCGACTGCTGCAGGTCGATGATGTAGATGCCGTTGCGCTCGGTCATGATGAAGCGCTTCATCTTCGGGTTCCAACGACGGGTCTGGTGCCCGAAGTGCACGCCGCTCTCGAGCAGCTGACGCATGGTGACGACGGCCATGGCCGTACTTCCTTTCAAACCAAGTTGACGCACCGCCGGTCGGCGATGCCCTGGTGTCCGACACGGGCCACCCATCGAGGATGGGACCTGGATCGCGCCCCGTTCGGTGCAACACGTCACGGGATGAGGACACGCGAATTTCCGCCCAGAGGACGGATGTGCCGAGTCTAGTGCACCGGCCCGCGCCGGAGGAAATCGGTGCCACGGTGGGC
>JBEVDF010000177.1:0-3139 GCA_040514145.1 Aeromicrobium sp. | reverse complement strand
CTGGGCGTCGCCGATCTCGCCCGGGCTCGCGCCTTCTACGAGGGCGGTCTCGGGTTCGCGAAGGACAACGACGAGGACGACATCGCGTTCTACCAGCTGCCGGGGATGATCCTCGCGCTGTGGACCCGCGCCGGGCTGGCGGCGGACGCGCGCCTCGAGGACACGGGCGCCACCTTCAGCGGCATCACCCTCGCCCAGAACGTCGGCTCCCCCGGCGAGGTCGACGCCGTCATCGAACAGGCGCGCGCCGCGGGCGCCACCGTCCTCAAGCCCGCCGAGACCACCGAGTGGGGCGGCTACTCCGGCTACATCGCCGACCCCGACGGTCACCCGTGGGAGATCGCGCACAACCCGTTCTGGACCGTGCACGAGGACGGCCGCACCACCCTGCGCTGAGCCCTAGTGAGCCACGGGGCAGCCCGAGGCGACCTCGGCGGGACCCGCGTCGGCGGGCTCCGGCTCGGCACGTGCGGTCGGTGTGCGCCGCGTCAGCGTCACCTCGAAGCCCTTCGGCACGATCGTGAGCCGCTCGTCGATCTTCAGGTCGTAGTCCGGATCACCGGTGATGTCGTACCGGTGCAGCAGTCGCGCCAGCACCAGGATCGCCTCGTGCAGCGCGAACTGGCGCCCGATGCACGCCCGGTCGCCCGTCCCGAACGGCTTGTACACGTTCTTCATCCGCCCCTTGGAGTTCTCGGGCAGGAAGCGGTCGGGGTCGAACTCCTCCGCGGTGGGGCCCCACGCGGCCGGGTCGCGCTGCATCATCGGCAGCACGATGAGCGCCCAGTCCTGCGGCGTCATGACGGCCTCGTGGTCGGTTCCCGCACCGATGGTGGTGGTCTCACGCGGCGAGCGGGCGAAGGCCGGGGCCGTCGGCCACAGCCGCAGCGCCTCGTCCAGGCAGCGGCGCAGGTAGCGGAACCGCGGCACCTGCTCGAACGTGGGCTCCGCGTCCGGGTCGTCGCCCAGCAGCGCGTCCGTCTCGGCCTGCGCCCGCGCCAGCAGCTCGGGATGGCGCGACAGGTAGTACAGCACGAAGCTCAGCGCCCCCGAGGTCGTCTCGTGGCCCGCCACCAAGAAGGTGAGGATCTGCTCGCGGATGTTCTGGTCGTCGAGCCGGACGCCCGTCTCGGGGTGGGCCTCGTAGAGCATCCGGTCGAGCAGGTCGTCGCGCCGCTCCCCCGTCGCGCGCCGCTCGCGCACCATCTCGTCCACCAGGTTGTCGACGTACGCGCGGTGCTCGGCGTTCTGCTCGTCGATCCGCCGGGCGATCCGCTTCCCGCCGGGGATCGAGTCCAGGGAGGACTTCTGCATCCCGGTCATCAGGGCCGCGATCATGGCGTCGACGAAGGGGTGACGCTCGCGTGAGGTGAACGAGCCGAAGTCGCGGCTGAACGCGCACCGGCTGATCGTCTCCATCGTCAGCTTGGTCATGTCGGCCGTGACGTCGATCGGGCCCTCGAGGTCGTCCCAGACCGCGAACATCTCGGCCGCGGTCTCGAGCATCGCGCCGTGGTAGCCGCGCATGGCGGACTTGGAGAACGCCGGCATCAGCACGCCGTGCGCCGTGTGCCAGTTCGGCTCGTGGTCGAAGGCGGTGAAGAGGGCGTCGCCGACGAACTCGCGCAACGCCGCGAGGGCGGGCGGCAGATCCTTGTGGAAGCGGGTCTCGTCGCACAGCTCGGCCGCCAGCTCGGCACCCGTCACGAAGACGAACTTCTGCCCGAACACGCGCACCTCGAAGAGCGGCCCCAGGTCCTTGCCCACGCGCATCACGTTGGCCAGCGGCGTGCCGGTGCGCATCGTGAGGGCGTCGTACGCGATCGGCCGGCGGCCGGGAGGGTGCGGGAACCGCTGGCCGCCCCAGTTGTTCTTGACACTCATCAGGCTCACAGTCCGGCCTTCCCGGCGAAGCGCGCCACGAGGCGCTGGTAGTGGGGCCCGGTCACCCGCGCCAGCAGGTCGATCACGCGGGCGTCGGCGCCGATGAGGACGCGCGCCTTGCCCTTCTCGACGCCGCGCAGGATCACCTCGGCTGCCTGGTCGGGGGTGGTGCGTGCGACCCGGTCGAACGACGAGGCGAGCGAGTCGTGGTCGAGCCCGTCCACCTGACCGGCATTGCGGGCCACGTTGGTCTTGATCCCGCCGGGGTGAACGCACGTCACCTTCACGGGTCGGCCGCGCGCGACCATCTCCATGCTCAGCGCCTCGGTGAAGCCACGGACGGCGAACTTGGCGGCGTTGTACGCGCCCTGGGTGGGCACCGAGATGATCCCGAAGACACTCGAGATGTTGACGACGTGCCCTTCGCCGGACGCGATCAGGTGGGGCAGGAAGGCCTTCGTGCCGTTCACCACGCCCCAGTAGTCCACGTCCATGACCTGCTCGAGGTGCTTGAAGCCCATCGCCTCGATGTCGCCGGTGAAGGCGATGCCGGCGTTGTTGTAGACCTGGTGGACGACGCCGAAGTGCCCGGCGATCTCGTCGGCGTACGCCAGGACCCGCTCGCGCTCGGAGACGTCGAGATGGTCGGCCCTGACCGTGGCACCGATGGCCTCCAGGGCCTGCGTGGTCTCGGCCAGTCCCGTGGCGTCCACGTCGCTGATCGCCACGCGGGCGCCCCGCCGCGCGAGCCCCATCGCGAGGGCTCTGCCGATGCCCGATCCCGCGCCCGTGACGACGGCAACCTTGCCTGTGAAGTACGTCATACCCACCTCCGGATACCGAGAGTATCTGAAAAGGGGCCTCAGGTGCGACGAACGCGCGGACGCAGTCTCACGTGGGGCATCGGCGGGGCCGGGATGACCTGCCCGTCGTGCCCCTCGACGTGTCCGTAGCGGGGCGCGAGCGCCTCCCAGTCCTCCCGAGCGGCAGCGATCTCGTCGTGCGTGCGGCCGATGAAGTTCCACCACATGACGATCGGCTCCTCGAACGGCTCGCCGCCGATCAGGAGCACGATCGTGGGTCGGTCGACCTCCAGTGCCAACCGGGCGCGACCGGGCGCCAGATACTGCAGCGAGCGGTGCGGAACGGGCTGCCCCGCCACCGTGACCGCGTCGTCGACGCCCAGCACCCCGTGCTCGAACGCGGGATCGAGGTCGAACTCGTGGCGTCCGGGCGCCAGCCGCAACTCGACCCC
>JBEVDF010000129.1:0-6052 GCA_040514145.1 Aeromicrobium sp. | reverse complement strand
GTCGGCCTCACGCCGAAGGAGGCCAAGCGCCGCGTCCGCAACTACTCGCTCGGCATGCGCCAGCGTCTGGGCATCGCCCACGCACTGCTGGGCGACCCGAAGGTCCTCATCCTCGACGAGCCGGCGAACGGCCTCGACCCGGCCGGCATCCACTGGATGCGCCAGCTGTTGCGCGAGTACGCCAACCGCGGCGGCACCGTGATGCTCTCGTCGCACCTGCTGCACGAGATCCAGATCATCGCCGACGACCTCATCGTCATCGGGCACGGCCGCATCGTCGCCAGCGGAACGAAGGACGAGCTGCTGAGGGCGGCGGGAACCCGGGTGCGAGCCCGCAACCAGGTCGCCCTGATCGAGGCCCTCACGGCCGCGGGCCTGGAGTCGGTCGTCGCGTCCGACGCGATCACGTCTCCGGCGTCGCCCGAGGAGGTCGGTCTGGCCGCCGCGAAGGCGGGGGTTCCCCTGCTCGAGCTGCGTGAGGCCGACGGAGCGGGCCTGGAGGCCATGTTCCTGCAGCTCACCGCCGAAGATCAGCGCGATGTCATCGCCCCCGAAGGAGTCCAGTCATGAGCACCACCACGACCGGGTCGACGATCGACCTGTCCCGCCCCACGATCCCCTTCGGCCGCGAGGTGCGGGTCGAGCTGCGGAAGATGTTCGACACCCGCGGCGGTCTGTGGCTGTTCATCATCACCGGTGGGCTCCTGCTGCTGGTCATGGCGCTCACGCTGCTCGTGCTCGCGCTCAACGACGACGTGACCATCACGGCCTCGGGCTTCGCCCAGATCATGACGATCCCGTTGTCGATCCTGCTGCCGGTGTTCGCGATCCTCACCGTGAGCAGCGAGTGGAGTCAGCGCACGCACCTGACCACGTTCACGCTGCAGCCCCACCGCGGCCGCGTCATCGGTGCGAAGTTCGCCGCCGTCACGCTCCTCGCCCTCGGCACGCTGGTGCTCGCGGCCGTGTTCGGTGCCCTGGGCAACGTCCTCTACGGCCTGCTGACCGACCACGACGTCGTCTGGAACGTCACGGGCAAGGAGTTGTTCTGGACCGTGGTGCTGCAGTTGGCGTTCTTCTGGATGGCGTTCGCGTTCGCGTCGCTGCTGCTGAACACGCCGGCCGCGGTGGCCAGCTTCTACGTCGTCGCGCTGATCCTGCCGGTCGTGGCGTACCCCATCTTGCTGGCCCTCTTCGGCTGGGCGCGCGACCTGCTGCCGTGGCTGGACTTCAACTACGCGGCCATGCCGCTCCTTGCGGGCGAGGACGTCCTCGGCCAGCCGGTCGACGTGGGAGCGGTGGACTACCTGCGCTTCGCGTTCACCTTCTGCCTCTGGGTGGTCCTGCCCGGCGTGCTCGGCTTCCTGCGGATCCAGCGCACCGAAGTGAAGTGAGGCGGAGCCGTCCGCGCGGTGGTCGCTCGCTAGGTTGGATCGCATGTCCGACCTGCTGACCATCGCGCGCGACGGCGACGTCGCCCTGCTGACCCTGCACCGGCCCGACCGGCGCAACGCCCTCAACATCGCGCTGTGCCGCGAGCTGCACGAGGCCGTATCCGATGCGGTCGCGCAGGGCGCACGTGTCCTCGTGGTGACGGGGGAGGGGTCGGCCTTCTGCGCGGGCGCCGACCTCGACGGCGTCTACGGCGACGAGTTCCTCGACGCGCTCTACCGGATGCTGCACCACCTGGCCGAGGTGCCGGTGCCCCTCATCGCCGCCGTCAACGGCCCTGCGATCGGCGCCGGCACCCAGCTCGCCATCGCCTGCGACCTTCGCGTCGTGGACGAGCGCGCCCGGTTCGCCGTCCCGACCGCGCGCAACGGCATGGCGGTCGACGCGTGGACCATCCGCACGCTGGCCGACCTCGCCGGCGCCGGTCGTGCCCGCCGGGTCATGCTCGCCGCCGACACCATCGATCGCGACGAGGCGCTCGCCTGCGGCCTGGCCGACCGAGCCGGAACCCTCGACGACGCGATCGCCTGGGCACACGAGATCGCCCGGCTCGCACCGCTGACGCTGGCCCACAACAAGCTCGTCCTCAACGGCTCGACCGAGGACGACGAGCGCATCAGGCAGAGCTTCGCCGACGTCTGGGCCAGCCAGGACGTCGAGGAGGCGGCCCTGGCCCGCACCGAGAAGCGCGAGCCGAGCTTCAGGGGGATCTGATGGCACGACCGCAGAGCATCGCCTTCCGGGCGCTGGACGCCCACGTCGTCGCGGGCCGCGCCGACGAGCTGGCGCTCGTCACCCCGGCCGGCTCGCTCTCCTATGCGCAGCTGCTGCACGAGTCGGCGTGCGTCGCCGGCGGCCTCCGCGACCTCGGCCTGCGTGCCGGGGCGCCCGTGCGGCTCTCCGTCACCGATCGCCACACGTGGGTCGTGAGCGTGCTCGCCATCGCGCGGTTGGGCGCCGAGCCCGATCACGACGCGTCGTTCAGGATCGAGGGCGATCCGGCCGTGGTCCACACGGGCGACGAGGAGTACGAGTTCGCGCTCGTCCTGCGGGCCGGCCGCACCGATCCGGCGCCGGCGGCCGTGCACGACGATGGCGACTACGGCGAGCGGATGGAGCGCCAGTTCGGCGACGTGCTGGCCACCCTGCTGCACGGCGGCACGCTGACCTGATCCGTTCGCGGGGCGCGACCCCGGGTTCGCCCGCCGGTGTCACAATGGACCCCATGAGTTCGCGGGTGGTCGTCCTGGGCTCGACCGGGTCGATCGGCACGCAAGCGCTCGACGTGGTGCGAGCCAATCCGGACCGGTTCGACGTGGTGGCGCTGGCCGCCGGAGGCGCCGATCCGGCGACCCTGGCGTCGCAGGCGCTCGAGTTCGGCGTCGAGGTGGTCGCGGTCGCCAACGCCACCGCCGCACAGGACGTGCAACTGGCCCTCTACGCCGAGGCGCAGCGACGCGGCTGGTCGGCGGGGGAGTACCGCCTCCCGCGGCTGGTCACCGGACCCCGGGCTGCGGTCGAGGCCGCGCGCGTGCCCGCCGACACCGTGCTCAACGGCATGACCGGAGCCGTCGGTCTCATGCCCACGCTGGCGGCGCTCGAGACCGGCGCCACGCTCGCGCTGGCGAACAAGGAGTCGCTCATCATCGGTGGTGACCTCGTGCTCGATGCCGCGAAGCCCGGCCAGCTGGTGCCGGTGGACTCCGAGCACTCCGCGCTCGCCCAGGCGCTGCGCGGGGAGGACCCGGCCGACGTGCGTCGTCTCGTCCTGACCGCGAGCGGTGGTCCGTTCCGCGGCCGCTCTCGCGAGGAGCTGCTCGACGTGACGCCCGAGCAGGCCGCCGCGCACCCCACGTGGGACATGGGCCCGGTGATCACGATCAACTCGGCCACGCTCGTCAACAAGGGCCTCGAGGTGATCGAGGCGCACCTGCTGTTCGGCGTCGACTACGACCGGATCGACGTCGTGGTGCACCCGACCTCGGTGGTCCACTCGATGGTCGAGTTCGTCGACGGGTCCACGATGGCGCAGGCCTCCCCGCCCGACATGAAGCTGCCGATCGCGCTCGGCCTGGCGTGGCCGCGCCGCGTTCCCGGTGCCGTTCCCCCCTGCGACTGGAGCTCGCCGACCGCGTGGGAGTTCTTCCCGCTCGACGACACGGCGTTCCCCGCGATCCGCGTCGCCCGCCGTGCTGGTGAGTTCGGGCGCACCGCCCCCGCCGTCTTCAACGCCGCGAACGAGGTCTGCGTCGACGCCTTCATGGCCGGCGACCTCGACTTCCTCGGCATCGTCGACACCGTCGCCGAGATCGTCGACGCCCATCTCGCCGATCCCGACGCCGCCACCGGCGACCTGTCGGTCGAGCGCGTCCTCGAGGCCGACGCGCGGGCCCGCGATCGGGCGCGCGAGGTCGTCGCCTCCCGGGCGGAGGTGAGCAGCCGATGATGTACGCCCTCGGAGTCGTCCTCTTCCTGATCGGCGTCGCGGTCTCGATCGCGCTGCACGAGGTCGGGCACATGTGGCCCGCGAAGAAGTTCGGCGTCAAGGTCACGCAGTTCTTCGTCGGCTTCGGCCGCACGGTCTGGTCGTTCAAGCGCGGCGAGACCGAGTACGGCCTCAAGGCGATCCCGCTCGGCGGGTTCGTGAAGCTCGTCGGGATGCTGCCGCCCGAGCGCGAGGAGCGCGACCGCGACGGGCACCTGATCGTGCGGTCCTCCAACACCGGGCTGTTCACGCAGATGGCCACCGATGCGCGCGCCGCGGAGTACGAGGACGTCGACCCCGCCGACGAGGACCGCCTCTTCTACCGCAAGCCGTGGTGGCAGAAGGTCATCGTGATGGCCGGCGGGCCCACGGTGAACCTGCTCATCGCCACCGTGCTGTTCTCGATCTCGTTCATGGCGTTCGGCGTGCCCACCCCGACCACCACGGTCTCGGCGGTGTCCGACTGCGCGATCACCGACGCCGAGGCCGGTCGCGCGTGCACCGACGCCGACCCGGTCACTCCCGCGCGCCAGGCCGGCCTCGAGCCGGGCGACGTGCTGATCACGTTCAACGGCGAGCCGCTCGACGACTGGACCGAGGTCACCACGCTGATCCGTCGCAACGGCGACCGCGAGGCGACGATCGGGTTCGAGCGCGACGGTGTCGAGCAGGAGGTCACCGTGAACACCTCGGTGCTCGCGCGGGCCTCGGTCGACGATCCCGAACGCACCGAGAACGTGGGCTTCCTCGGCGTCTCGCCGACGTTCGTCACCGAGCGCCAGGGCCCGGTCTTCGTCGTCGACCAGATGGGGGAGATGATCGGCGCCACCGCGAACGCCCTGGTGCACCTGCCCGCACGGATGGTCGACGTGGCCAAGGCGGCGTTCGGTGCCGAGCGCGACGCCGAGGGGCCGGTCAGCGTGGTCGGCGCCAGCCGCGTCGCCGGCGAGCTCGTCACGTACGACGACCCCACGTGGGGCGAGCGCACGCAGCGCCTCATCAGCCTGCTCGCCAGCCTCAACCTGTTCCTGTGGCTGTTCAACCTGATCCCGCTGCTGCCGCTCGACGGCGGGCACATCGCCGGCGCGCTCTGGGAGCAGATCCGTCGCACGTTCGCCCGCCTGCGCGGGCGCCCCGATCCGGGGTTCGTGGACGTCGCGAAGATGCTGCCGGTCGCCTATGGGGTTGGGCTCGTCCTTATAGTCATGGGTGTGGTCCTGATCTATGCCGACATCGTCAATCCGGTGAGACTCTCGTGACCGGCATCGACCTCGGAATGCCCGAGGCCCCGCCGCCGGTGCTCGCCCCTCGCCGCCCCACCCGCAAGATCAAGGTGGGCTCCCTCGACGTGGGCGGTGACGCACCGATCTCGGTCCAGTCGATGACCACCACGCTGACCTCCGACATCAACTCGACGCTGCAGCAGATCGCCGAGCTGACCGCGGCCGGCTGCGACATCGTGCGCGTCGCATGCCCCAGCCAGGACGACGCCGAGGCCCTGCCCGCGATCGCGAGGAAGTCGCAGATCCCGGTCATCGCCGACATCCACTTCCAGCCCAAGTACGTGTTCGCGGCGATCGACGCTGGTTGCGCCGCCGTCCGCGTGAACCCGGGCAACATCCGCAAGTTCGACGACCAGGTCAAGGAGATCGCCGCCGCGGCCAAGGCGCGCGGCACGTCGATCCGGATCGGCGTCAACGCCGGCAGCCTCGACAAGCGGATCATGGACAAGTACGGCAAGGCCACGCCCGAGGCCCTCGTCGAGAGCGCGGTCTGGGAGGCCGGCCTCTTCGAGGAGCACGACTTCCACGACTTCAAGATCTCGGTCAAGCACAACGACCCCGTCGTGATGGTCCGGGCCTACGAACTGCTGGCCGAGGCCGGCGACTGGCCCCTGCACCTCGGCGTCACCGAGGCCGGGCCTGCGTTCCAGGGCACCATCAAGTCCTCGGTGGCCTTCGGGGCCCTGCTCAGCCAGGGGATCGGCGACACCATCCGCGTCTCGCTGTCCGCGCCGCCGGTCGAGGAGGTCAAGGTCGGCCTCCAGATCCTGGAGTCGCTCAACCTCAAGCCGCGCCGCCTCGAGATCGTCTCCTGCCCCTCGTGCGGGCGCGC
>JBEVDF010000098.1:0-3045 GCA_040514145.1 Aeromicrobium sp. | reverse complement strand
GACTCGCGGTTCGCGCTCACGAGCGCCTTGAGCAGGTCGTCCTTCGAGCGGAACCAGTAGTACATGGAGGACTGGCCCAGCCCGACCTCGCGCGCGACCTGGGTCATCGTCGTCGCGGCGTACCCGTGCTCGGTGAACAGCCGCGAGGCGGCCAACAGGATCTCCCGACGCGGATCGGCGCCCGCGACGCCGGTGCGACGGGGGCGTCCGACGGATCGCGACGGGACGCTCGGGGTCTCGGTCATGGCGGCTCCACTCGCTCGCGCCGGCAGGAGTTAACACGCAGGCAACAATTTCAATGCCCTATCGAAATGTGGCTCACGCACTCTTTCGATAAGTCATTGAAACCGTATCGCAGGAGGACCACCATGAGCGCCACCGACACGACCCCCACCACCGCACCGGCCGTGGACGTCCAGGCCGTCCAGCAGGAGCTGGCCGCCGACGGCGTCCGCTACGCGATGGCCGGGTTCACGGACGTGCACGGCCGCCTCAAGGGCAAGGTCGTGCCGATCGGCCACCTGCCCCAGATGGCCGCCGGCTCCGAGCTGTTCACCGGTGCCGCGCTCGACGGCGTCCCGCAGGCCATCAGCGACGAGGAGGTCTCGGCCCACCCCGACCTCACGCGCGGCTTCCGGCTGCCGTGGAAGCCCGAGGTCGTCTACTACCCCTCCACGCTCTACACCGAGGGCCAGCCGTTCGCGGCCGGCTCGCGCCACGTGCTGCAGCGCCAGCTCGAGGCCGCCGCCGAGCTCGGCCTGGGCTTCAACCTGGGCATCGAGACCGAGTTCTTCATCCTGCGCCAGGGCGAGAACGGCATCGAGGAGGTCTCGGACCGCGACACCGCCGTGAAGCCCTGCTACGACCTGAGCACCACGCTGGACAACTTCGGCTGGCTGACCGAGCTGGTCGAGGCAATGGACGAGCTGGGCTGGGACGTCTACTCGTTCGACCACGAGGACGCGCGCGGCCAGTTCGAGATCGACTTCACCTACTCCGACGCGCTCACGATGGCCGACCGCGTCACCTTCTTCCGCCTCATGGCCGGTGAGATCGCCCGCAAGCACGGCCACTTCGCGTCGTTCATGCCCAAGCCGTTCGCGGACCGCACCGGCTCGGGCGCGCACTTCAACATGTCGCTCAAGGACCTCGCGACCGGCGCCAACCTGTTCGAGCAGGGCGAGGACACGAAGGGCGTCGGCGTCTCGGACATCGCGTACCACTTCATCGGCGGCATCCTGCGGCACGCGAAGGCGATCAGCGCCGTCATCGCGCCGACGGTGAACAGCTACAAGCGCCTCGTGCGCAAGGGCTCGATGTCCGGCTCGACGTGGGCGCCGGTGTTCGTCAGCTACGGCGACAACAACCGCACGAACATGCTGCGCGTGCCGCTGGCCGGCGGCCGCGTCGAGTGCCGCGCCGCCGACATCAGCTGCAACCCGTACCTCGGCGCGGCGATGATCCTCGCCGCCGGGCTCGAGGGCGTGCGCGAGCAGCTCGACCCGGGCGCACCGCACACCGAGAACATGTACGACTACTCGGACGCGCAGATCGCCGAGCTGGGCATCGGGATGCTGCCGCGCGACCTGTCCGAGGCGATCGACGAGTTCGAGGCCGACTCGCTCTCGCGCGAGGTCTTCGGCGAGGCGCTCTACAACTCCTTCATCGACCTGAAGCGCGCCGAGTGGGAGTCCTACCAGGCGCACGTCTCCTCGTGGGAGACCGACCGCTACCTGACGTTCTTCTGATGGGCTCGCTGCACCGACTCGCGCTGGACTCCCTCCGCCTGGAGTCCGGCGCGAGCCTGCGCGCTGAGCTCGCGTACGTCACGCACGGCACGCTCGCGCCGGCGCGGGACAACGTCGTCCTCGTGCCGTCGTACTACACCGGCACCCACGAGAGCTACGAGCCGTGGATCGGTCCGGGACGGGTGCTCGACACCGATCGCTGGTTCGTCGTGGTGGTGAACATGCTCGGCAACGGGGTCTCGACGTCGCCGTCGACCATGCGCGCCGCGTTCCCGCTCGTGACGGTGCGCGATCAGGTCCGGGCGCAGCGACTGCTGCTCGACCACCTCGGGATCGAGCGACTGAGGCTCGTGATGGGCTGGTCGATGGGTGCGATGCAGGCGTACGAGTGGGCGGTGAGCCACCCCGATCGGATCGACGCGCTGCTGCCGATCTGCGGCGCCGCGCGCTGCTCGCCGCACAACCAGGTGTTCCTCGAGGGTGCCCGAGCGGCACTGCAGGCGGACCCCGCGTTCGCCGGCGGCGCCTACACGGAGCCGCCGCTGGCCGGGCTCCGGGCGTTCGGTCGGGTGTACGCCGGCTGGGCCTACTCGCGCGACTTCTTCCACGACGGCGGGATGTCGGCGCTGGGCTACCCCGACGTCGAGGCGGTCCTGTCCGACTGGGCGCAGGACCACGCCGATCGGGACGCGAACGACCTGCTCGCGATGATGGACACGTGGCAGTCCGGAGACGTCGGCCGCGGCCGCCCGGGCGGCTATGCCGGCGCCCTGGCGTCGATCACCGCGCGCACGATCGTGATGCCCTCGACGACGGACATGTACTTCACCGTCGCCGACTCCGCGATCGAGGCGGGACTCGTCCCGGGCGCCGAGCTGCGGCCGCTGGAGTCCGAGCTCGGCCACGTCGCCGGCCGCCCCGGCGTCCGCGCGGCCGAGACCGCGGCGATCGCCGCGGCGGTGCGCGACGTGCTGGGCGACGGGTGAGCCGGCTGCTCACCCGCGACTGGCAGACTGGGGCCCGCGCCATCGGCGCGGGCCTCTAGCTCAATTGGCAGAGCAGCGGACTTGTAATCCGCGGGTTGTGGGTTCGAGTCCCACGGGGCCCACCTCTCAGGACGCCGGATCCTCGCGCAGGCGCACGATCGCCTTGCCGGTGTTGGCTCCGGTGAGCAGGCCGGCGAACGCCTCGGGCATGGCGTCCAGCCCGTTCCACGTGGTCTCGCGGTAGGCGAGGTCGCCGTCCGTGAGCCACTGCCCCACCTTCTGCTCGAACTCGGGACGCAGGGCCTCGTGGT
>JBEVDF010000070.1:0-3336 GCA_040514145.1 Aeromicrobium sp. | reverse complement strand
GCGACACCGAGGTCCTCAAGGAGGGCCGCGACGGTCTCGACCGCGCGAAGGTCGAGCTGATCCTGGCCGACGGCGAGGTCCGTGAGCGCCGTGTCATCTCGCGCAGCACCGTCCGTCCGCCGATCGCCGAGGTGCAGAAGCGCGGCACGAAGAATCCCGACACAGTCGACGGCGGCGTCTGGGACAGCATCGCCAAGTGCTAGTCGGGCGGCAACTGGAGCATCAACACCGGCAACGGCTACTACGGCGGCCTGCAGTTCTCGGCCGCGACGTGGCACAGCGTCGGCGGACCCGGGCTCCCGCACCAGCACAGCAAGGCCACCCAGATCAAGTACGCCAAGATCCTGCAGGCGCGCTCCGGGTGGGGCCAGTGGTCCTGCGCAGCCAAGGTCGGCGTCAACTGAGCGAGTCCGGAGCTGCCCGCTCCACCCGCCTCCTCGGCGCCGCCGACATCCGTCGGCTGGCCGCCGAGGCCGGCGTGCGCCCCACGAAGCAGAAGGGGCAGAACTTCGTCATCGACGCGAACACGGTGCGCCGCATCGTCGACGTCTCCGGGGTGGGCCCCGACGACGTCGTCGTCGAGATCGGCCCCGGCCTGGGGTCCCTGACACTGGCCCTGCTCGACCGCTCCCGCCACGTCACGGCCGTCGAGATCGACGACGTGCTGGCGGGCCGGCTGCCGGCCACGGTCGAGGAGTTCGCTCCCGGCGCGGCCGACCGCTTCGACCTCGTGCTCGCCGACGCCATGCACGTGCGTGAGCTGCCCGGCCCTGCGCCCACGGCCCTCGTGGCGAATCTGCCGTACAACGTGTCGGTGCCGGTGCTGCTGCACTTCCTCGAGACGTTCCCGTCGCTGCGCACCGTCCTGGTGATGGTGCAGGCGGAGGTGGCGCACCGGCTGGCCGCCGGGCCCGGCTCGCGCACCTACGGAATCCCCAGCGTGAAGGCCGCCTGGTACGCCGACGTGCGCCTGGCCGGCAACATCGGCCGCAACGTCTTCTGGCCCGCGCCCAACGTGGACTCCGCGCTCGTCGCCCTGACCCGACGCGAGCCCCCGGCCGGCGACCGCAAGTCCGTCTTCGCCGTGGTCGACGCCGCGTTCGCCCAGCGCCGCAAGACGCTCCGGGCCGCGCTGTCGGGCCACGCCGGAGGCGGCGAGGCGGCCGAGCGCGCCCTCACCGCGGCAGGCATCGACCCGCGCACCCGCGGCGAGCAGCTCACCGTCGAGCAGTTCGCCGCCATCGCCGACGCGCTGGACCGGACGCGAGATCTGTAACGGCCCCCGGTCCGCGAGATCTGTAGCGGTATCCACCTGTTTTCGGAGAGGTCGGGCTGAAAAGGGTGGACAGCGCTACGAATCTCGCGCGGCGAAGCCGTGTCACCGCCCGGGCAGGCCGATGGGGCCGCCCGTTAGGTTGGTGCCCGTGGTGACGAGGGTGACCGTGCGCGTGCCGGCCAAGATCAATCTGTGCTTGGGCGTCGGACACGTGCGCCCTGACGGGTTCCACCCGCTGGCCACGGTCTACCAGGCGGTGGACGTCCACGACGAGCTGCGCATCACGTCCCGCCAGGACGGCGAGCTGAGCGTCGCCGTCCACACCGAGTTCGACCTCCCCGAGGGCATGACCGTCCCCGAGGGCCCCGACAACATCGCGGTCCGCGCGGCTCAGCTGCTGCGCGAGCGGCTCGGCGACCCGGGCCTCGGCGCCGACATCGCGATCCGCAAGGTGATCCCGGTGGCCGGCGGCATGGCCGGGGGCTCCGCCGACGCCGCCGCGGCGCTCGTGGGCTGCAACGAGCTGTGGGGCGGCGGGCTGGGCCGGGCCGACCTCGAGCCGCTCGCGGCCGAGCTCGGCAGCGACGTGCCGTTCCTGCTGCACGGCGGCAACGCCATCGGCGGCGGCCGCGGAGAGACGGTCAGCCCCGTGCTCGCGCGCGGCAGCTACCACTGGGTGTTCGCCACCTCGTCCGAAGGACTCTCGACCGCGGCGGTGTACGCCGAGTTCGACCGGCTCAACCCCGACGCACCCGCCGAGCCCGAGGTGCCCGACGAGTTGATCAACGCCCTGCGCGCCGGCGACGCCCACGCGCTGGGCCGCGCCCTCTCCAACGACCTCACCGACGCCTCGCTGTCGCTGCGGCCCGAGCTGGCCGACACCCTCGAGGTCGGTCTCGAGGCCGGTGCGCTCGGTGCCGTGATCTCGGGCTCCGGTCCCACCACCGCCTTCCTGGCCGCCTCCGAGCAGCACGCGCTCGATCTTGCGATGGCACTCGCCAGCACGGGCTCGGCGGCCGACGTCATCCAGTCCCGCGGGCCCGTGACCGGGGCGCGGCTCGTCTGATGCCGCCCCTCGTCGTCGCCGAGCGCATCGCGCAGTCCTTCCCCTCCGGCACCGTCCTGTCCGACGTCACGCTCGGCGTCAGTGAGGGCGACCGGATCGGCGTCGTCGGTCGCAACGGCGACGGCAAGTCCACCCTGCTGGGCATCCTGGCCAAGCGGTTCGAGCCCGACTCCGGCCGCGTCACGTGGCGGCGCGACCTGCGTGTGGGCATGGTCGAGCAGGACGACGTCCTCGATCCCGACCTCACCGCCATCACCGCCGTCGTGGGCGACCGCCCCGAGCACGAGTGGGCGTCCGACCCGGCGGTCCGCGACGTGCTCGCCGGCCTGATGGGCGACGTCGACCACCACGCCGAGGTGGGCACGCTCAGCGGCGGGCAGCGGCGGCGGGTGGCGCTGGCGAGTGCGCTGGTGCATCGCTGGGACCTGCTGATCCTCGACGAGCCCACCAACCACCTCGACCTCGAGGGTGTCACCTGGTTGGCCGACCACGTGCGGCGTCGCACCGAGGCCCTCCTCGTGGTCACCCACGACCGCTGGTTCCTCGACGAGGTCTCCACGCTGACGTGGGAGGTCCACGACGCGCGCGTGGACGCCTACGAGGGCGGTTACGCGGCCTACGTGCTGCAGCGCGTCGAGCGCGACCGGCAGGCCGCCGCCAGCGAGGATCGGCGCCAGAACCTCATGCGCAAGGAGCTGGCGTGGCTGCGGCGCGGCGCGCCCGCCCGCACGTCGAAGCCGAAGTTCCGCATCGACGCGGCGAACGAGCTGATCGAGCGCGAGCCGCCCGTGCGCGACTCGGTGTCGCTGGCGAAGCTCGCGACGGCGAGGCTCGGCAAGGACGTCGTCGACATCCTCGACGTCTCGGTCTCCTACGACGAGCGGCCCGTCCTGCGCGACGTGGAGTGGCGGATCGGGCCGGGCGACCGCGTCGGCATCCTCGGGCCGAACGGCGCGGGCAAGAGCACCCTGCTGGGCCTGGTGACCGGCGAGGT
>JBEVDF010000171.1:0-16527 GCA_040514145.1 Aeromicrobium sp. | reverse complement strand
TCACCGCCGTCTTGGCCTCCTCCGAGTCGCTCGGGACGGTCAGGGTCGCCTCGAGGTAGGCGAGGTCGCCCGAGATCTGAGGTTGGGTGACCGAGGCGGCGTCGACGCCCTCCATCCCCGCCACGACCTCGCGGACCTCCGCGGCCTGCGGGGCGTTGGAGATGATCTGGAGCGGATCGCCCGCGCCTGCCGGGAAGTGCTCGGCGATGTGCTCCTCGGCGACCACGGAGGGCTGGGTCGTGGTGAACGACTCGGCGTTGGTCAGGCCCGTGGCGTCGAGCTTCACGATGCCGAACGACAGTGCCAGGAGAACGAGGCTGGTGACCAGCCAGACCGCGCGGGGCGCCCGCGAGATCCGGGTCCCGACCTTCGACCAGAAACCGGTCTCGCTGCGCTGCGGGTCGCCGAAGTGGGGGATGAACGGCCAGAACACCCAGCGCCCGAAGATGACCAGCAGCGCGGGCAGCAGGATCAGCATCGCGAGCAGGGCCACCGCGATGCCCGCGGCGCCCACCGGCCCGAGGCCGGCGGTGGAGTTCATCTCGGCGAAGAGCAGGCACAGCAGGCCGATGATCACGGTGCTGCCGCTGGCGAACACGGCCGGCGCGGCGCGGTGCAGGGCATGGGCCATCGCCTCGTGACGGTCCTCATAGCGCCGCAGCTCCTCGCGGTAGCGGGCCACGATCAGCAGGGCGTAGTCGATGCCCGCGCCGAGCACCAGGACGCTGAGGATGCCGGCGCTCTGGGCGTTCACGGTCAGGCCGCCGTACTTGGCCAGCAGGTAGACCAGGCCCTGCGAGGCGAAGACGCTCATCAGGCCGCAGAACAGCGGGATCAGCCACAGGATCGGGCTGCGGTAGGTCAGCAGCAGCATCACGACGACCACACCCACGGCGGACAGGAGCAAGACGCCGTCGATGCCGGCGAAGGCCTCGGCCTGGTCGGCACCCAGCGCGGCCGGACCGCCCACGTCGACCCGCAGGTCGGTGCCCTCGACCGCGTCGTTCGTCGCGTCAGTCACGTCGGCGATCCAGTCGGGCAGGTCCTCCCAGCCCTCCTCGTCGAGGGTGATCGGCACGATGATCTGGACGGCGAGGCCGTCTTCGCTCGGGATCGGGCCGACCACCTCGCCGATCGGTGCGCCGTCGAGGGCGCCGATCGCGGTGGCGGCCTCCTGCGCGGTGGCCAGGTCGGCCGGGGTCAGGGGCTCGTCGGACGACAGCAGCACGATCGCGGGAGCGGTGTTCTCGTCGTAGAAGGACCCGGCCTTCTCGATCACCTGCGTGGACTCGGCCTCGTCGGGCAGCCACGAGGCGATCTCGTTGTCCTGGACGCTGGTGAGTTTGGCCCCGAACGAGCCCAGCCCGCCGAGGATGACCAACATGACGGCCAGGACGACCCACTTGACCCAGTGATGAGTGATCCAGCCCGCGATCTGACGGTTCATTCATTCAGTCTGTGACCGGCGCGCCGCTCCTGACCATGGGGGAGAACCCCGATTCTCGAAACTGTTCTCCACAGGCGCCACTGCAGGCTCGCGGGTCTCAGGAGTGATGGGCGAAACGCCGGGGGGAGCCGGCCGATGCCCCGACTGGGATACTGGGGACGATGAGGCCCACGTACCCCGATGTCGAGCTCGCCCTGCTGTCCCGCTGGCCCGAGACGAGGCTCGAGCCGTCGCTCGACCGGATCCGCGCCATCTGTGAGCTGATGGGCGATCCGCAGCGCGCCCAACCGGTGATCCAGCTGACCGGGACCAACGGCAAGACCTCCACCGGCCGCATGATCGACGCCCTGCTGCGCGCCCTCGACCTGCGCACGGGACGCTTCACGAGTCCGCACCTGCAGCGCATCAACGAGCGGATCTGCATCGACGGCGAGCCGCTCTCGGACGAGCTCTTCGTCGACGCCTACGCCGACGTGGCGATCTACGCCGACCTCGTCGACCGGGACCAGCCCCACCCGCTGAGCTTCTTCGAGATGCTCGTGGCGATGGGCTACGCCGCGTTCGCCGATGCGCCCGTGGACGTCGCCGTCGTCGAGGTCGGCATGGGCGGCGCATGGGACGCCACCAGCGTGGCCGACGCGGCGGTCGCCGTCATCACGCCGATCGACATCGACCACGCCTCCTATCTGGGCGACACGCCTGCCGACATCGCCGTGGAGAAGTCGGGGATCATCAAGCCCGGCTCGCGCACCGTCCTGGCGTCGCAGCCCGAGGAGGTCCTCGAGGTGATGATGGGCCGCGCGAACGAGGTCGGGTCGATGCTCGTGCTCGAGGGTGCCGACTTCGGGGTCGAGTCCCGCACGCCGGCCGTCGGCGGCCAGGTGCTCACGATCCAGGGCGTCAAGGGACGCTACGAGGACATCCTGCTGCCCCTGCACGGGGCGTTCCAGGCCCGCAACGCCGCGCTGGCGCTGGCCGCGGTCGAGGTCTTCACCGGCGACGCCGAGCTCGATCCCGACCTGATCCGCGCGGGCTTCGGCGCCGTCACGTCGCCGGGCCGGCTCGAGGTCGTGCGCCGCAGCCCCACGGTCGTGATCGACGCCGCCCACAACCCCCACGGCATGCGGGCGATGGTGGAGTCGATCAGCGAGGAGTTCGCGTTCAGCCCGCTCATCGGCGTCGTCGGGATCATGGCCGACAAGGACGCCGAGGAGATGCTCCGCGAGCTCGAGCCCGTCGTGGCCCACCTCATCTGCACGCAGAACAGCACCGAGCGGTCGCTCCCGGCCGCCGATCTCGCCGAGGTCGCCAGCGGGGTCTTCGGTCCCGAGCGGATCACGGTCGTGCCCCGGCTCGACGACGCGCTCGAGCAGGCGATCGGCTTCGCCGACGCGTCCGGTGAGGAGTTCGGCGACTCGATCGGCTCCGGCGGCGTGATCGTCACGGGCTCGGTCGTCACCGTGGGCGAGGCCCGCACCCTGCTGCGCGGTGGTGAGTCGCAGTGAGGCACATGTGTGCCGCGATGCTGTCGCTGCAGGCGATCATCCTGGGCCTCTCCATCCCGGTGATGATCGCGGTCGAGGACGTCTCGGCTCCGCTCGCGTTGCTCATCGGCGGCGGTCTGGCCGTGCTGTGCCTCGTCGTCGCCGGGCTGCTGCGGCACCCGTGGGCGTACTGGGTGGGACACGCGATCCAGGTGGCCACGATCCTGACCGGCTTCCTCGTGCCGATCATGTTCTTCATCGGTCTCATGTTCGCGGCGCTGTGGCTCGGGGCGTTCTTCCTCGGCCGCAAGATCGCGGCCGACAAGGCCCGCTGGGCCGCCGCGGAGGAGTAGGACGAGTCCGCTGATGTGACATGGCTCACCCTCACCCCGGTACGGTGGTGCCATGGTGCGCGTCCTTGTGGTGGCTGACGAGATCTCGCCGGTGATCCACGACGCCGGCGTCCGTCGGCTGCGCCCCGACGTCGTGCTCGGCGCGGGCGACCTGCCGTGGGACTACCTGGAGTTCCTGTCCTCGATGCTCGACGTGCCCGTCGTGTTCGTGCCGGGCAACCACGACCCCGAGGTCGAGGCGCCGCTCTCGGGCTTCCGAGGCTGGCTCACCAGCAACGGCCTGCCCCAGGAGGATCCGCGCCCCCTGGGCGGCATCAACGCCGACGAGTCGGTGGTCGACGTCGCGGGGCTGCGCATCGCGGGCCTCGGCGGCAGCATCCGCTACAACGACGGCCCCAACCAGTACACCCAGGACGAGTTCGCGAAGCGGGCCAAGCGCCTGATGAAGGTCGCCGCCAAGCGCGGGGGAGGGGTCGACATCCTGCTCACCCACTCGCCGGCGCGCGGCCTGGGCGACGGCGACGACCCGCCCCACCACGGCTTCGAGGCGCTGCACGAGGTGGTCGAGACCCTGCAGCCGCGGTGGCACCTGCACGGCCACATCCACCCGTTCGGCCAGCCCCAGCCCGATCGCGTCGTCGGTGACACCACGATCCGCAACGTCGTGCCCTACAAGCTGCTCGAGATCGCGTCGGTGCTCGACCCGGTGGGCGGCCATGGCTGAGTCCGGCTCTCCCCGGATCGACGCCGAGAGCGACTTCATGCGGGCTCGTCGCCTGCAGACGCTGTCTGCCCTGGCCGCGCGCCTGCGCGGTGAGGGCGGCGAGGGCACCCGGGCACTCTCGTTCGACGAGGTGGTCGACGCGCTCGGCCGCCGAGGCGAGCGGAAGATCGGGCTGCACCTGATCCCGCTGGACGCGATCATCGGCTCGGTCGACAAGGTGCGCGACTTCGACCGGCGGTTCCGGCCCACCTCGGACAAGAGCCGGGCGCGCTGGGAGCGGATCGCGCGCGCCAGCCGGGTGGGCGAGGAGATCCCACCGATCGACGTCTACAAGCTGGGCGACTACTACTTCGTGCGCGACGGCCACCACCGCGTGTCGGTGGCGCGCGCCCTGCGGCTGCGCCTCATCGAGGCCGAGGTCACCGAGGTGATGACGCTGCTGGAGCCGCGCGACATCGACCGCCGCGATGACCTCGAGCTGAAGCACTGGCGCAAGGTCTTCGTCCAGCGGGTCCCGCTGCCCCCGGCAGAGCGCGACAAGGTCAAGGTGACCAAGCCCCACGGATACGGCGTGCTGGCCGAGATGGTGGAGGCGTGGGCGGCCCGCACGATGCAGGCCGAGGCCGAGCTGATGGACAAGAAGACGATGGCGCGGCGCTGGATGGACGAGGAGTTCGTCCCGGTGCTCGAGCTCATCGCGGAGGCCGGCCTCAAGGGCGAGGACGAGACCGAGGCCGACGCCTACATGCGCGTCGCCGCCGAGCGGTACCGGCTCATCCGCGAGCACGCGTGGAACCGCGAGATCATGAAGCAGGTGGCCGCGGGCAAGTCGCGGCGCAAGCCTCACTGAGACCTGCGCCGCGCCCGCCCTGGGACTCAGTGGCCGATGTTCTGCCCGGACTGGGCGTCGAACACCTGGATCTTGCTGGAGTCGACGTACAGCTGGGCGTTCTCGCGCGCGCTGACCTTCGACTCGGCGCTGAGCCGGGCGTTGACCTGCGTGCCCTCGCCGGCCATGTCCTGACCGGTGTCCTTCGCGAGGTCGTCGAGGTCGGCGTTCGCCGCGCCGCCCTGCACCGTGAAGTACGCGTAGACGTCCGAGCCCATCTGCTCGACGAGGTCGACGTTCACGTTGACCCGCGCGCCGGGGGCGTCGGAGGGGACGAGTGAGGCGTCCTCGAAGTGCTCGGGGCGGATGCCGACGATGACGTCACGGCTCGCGCTGCCCGACCGCAGGGCCTCGCGGTAGGCGTCGGGGATCGGGAGCTCGCCGAGCGAGGTCGACAGCGAGTCGCCGTCGATCGTGGCCGGCAGGAAGTTCATCGACGGACTGCCGATGAAGCCTGCGACGAACAGGTTGTTCGGGTTGTCGTAGAGATCGGTCGGCGAGCCCACCTGCTGGATCTTGCCGGCGCGCATCACCACGACGCGGTCGCCCAGCGTCATGGCCTCGGTCTGGTCGTGGGTGACGTAGACCGTGGTGGTGGCGAGCGTCTTCTGGATCCGTGCCACCTGCGTGCGCATCTGCACGCGCAGCTTCGCGTCGAGGTTCGACAGCGGCTCGTCCATGAGGAACGCCTTCGGGCTGCGCACGATCGCGCGGCCCATCGCCACGCGCTGTCGCTGACCACCCGACAGGTTGGCGGGCTTGCGGTCGAGATGCGGCTCGAGCTCGAGCAGCTGCGCGGCCTCGTCGACCTTCTGCTTGATCGTGGCCTTGTCCTCACCGGCCAACGTCAGCGGGAACGCCATGTTCTCGTAGACGGTCATGTGCGGATAGAGCGCGTAGGACTGGAACACCATCGCGATGTCGCGGTCCTTCGGCGCCTTGTCGTTCACGACCTTGCCGTCGATCTTGAGGTCACCGGTGGTGATGTCCTCCAGCCCGGCGATCATGTTGAGCGTGGTGGACTTCCCGCAGCCGGACGGGCCCACGAGGATGATGAACTCGCCATCGGCGATCTCGAGGTTGAAGTCCTCGACGGCCACCGCCCCGTCGGGGTAACGCTTGACCACGTGGTCCAGAGTGATTTCAGCCATGATGATTCCTTTCAGCCCT
Organism: Aeromicrobium sp.; assembly: GCA_040514145.1. Lineage (GTDB taxonomy): Bacteria > Actinomycetota > Actinomycetes > Propionibacteriales > Nocardioidaceae > Aeromicrobium. The sequence goes on along the minus strand of JBEVDF010000171.1, from coordinate 10,460 downwards.
TGACGGCGCCGCTGGTGAGGCCGGCAACGATCCGGCGCTGGAAGAAGAGGACGAAGATGACGATCGGGATGGTGATGACCACCGCGGCAGCGGCGACCGACTGCGTCGGCTTCTCGAACGTCGTGGCGCCGGTGAAGTAGCTCAGGGCCGCCGGCACGGTGCGCGAGCGCTCACTGGAGGTCAGCGAGATGGCGAACAGGAAGTCGTTCCAGCAGGTGATGAACACCAGGATCGCCGTGGTGAAGACGCCGGGCATCGCCAGCGGGGCGATGACCTTGCGGAACGCCTGGTAGGGCGTGGCGCCGTCCATCTTGGCGGCCTTCTCCAGCTCCCAGGGGATCTCACGGAAGAACGCGCTCAGGGTGTAGATCGCCAGCGGCAGGGCGAACGTGATGTAGGGGATGATCAGGCCGAGCCACGTGTCGAACAGGCCGATGCCGGTCAGGATCTTGAACAGCGGCGTGACCAGGGCGATCTGCGGGAACATCGCGATCATCAGCGAGGCGCCGACGACCAGCTTCTTGCCCGGGAAGTCCAACCGAGCCACCGCGTAGGCGGCCATCGTGCCCACCACGATCGCGATGAACGTGGAGATCACGCAGATGCCGATCGAGTTGATCAGCGCCCGGGTGAAGCTGTCGTTCTGGAAGATCGCCTCGTAGTGCTCCCCGGTGTACTGGCTGGGGAAGAAGCTGCCGTCGTTGAGGATGGCGTCGGGCTTGACCGACAGCGAGATGATCCACAGGACCGGGATGAACGCGTAGATCAGGACGATCGCGTTGACGCCCCACCAGATCGCCTTGCGCTTCGGTGTCTCGATCGCCGTGCTCATGGTCACCGCCTCCCTTCATCGGAGCCCGGCGCCGCAGCGCCGAACAGCTTCACGAAGATGAACGCGATGATCGCGATCGTGATGAAGATCAGCACCGACATGGTCGAGCCGATGCCCAGGTTCAGGCCTCTGATCAGGTTGTTGTAGGCCACGATCGAGACGCTCGAGGTGTTGTTCGCACCGCTGGTCAACACGTAGATGTTGTCGAAGACGCGGAAGGCGTCCAGCGTGCGGAACAGCACCGCGACCAGGATCGACGGCTTGATCAGGGGCACCGTCACCTTCCAGAACCGCTGCCACGCCGAGGCGCCGTCGATGGAGGCCGCCTTCATCAGGTCCTCGGGGACGAGCGCCAGGCCGGCCATCAGCAGCAGGGCCATGAAGGGGATCGTCTTCCACACCTCGGCCAGCACGATGATCCAGAAGGAGCTCCACTGGCCCGTCAGCGGAGCGTTGTCGCCCGCGAGCCAGCCGATGTCCTGGCTCCAGGCGAAGCGCCAGCTGAACGCGGCGACGACGGTGACGATGGCGTACGGCACCAGAGCGGAGGTGCGGACCAGGCCGCGGCCGACGATGGTGCGGTGCATCACGATGGCCAGCCCCATGCCCAGGACGAGCTCGATGACCACGCTGACGACGGTCAACAGCAGGGTGAAGCCGAACGCGTTCCACCAGATGTCGCTGGAGAGCACGGTGATGTAGTTGTCCAGGCCCACGAACTCGTTGTCGTCGGGGGTGCGCATGTCGGCGCGGAACAACGACAGCCAGATCGCGTAGCCGATCGGGTAGGCCGTGACCGCCACCATCAGGATCGCGGCGGGCGCGACCAGCATCAGGCCCAGGCGGCGCTCGGCCTTCTTGCCCTCGCTGTGCCGCTGGCGAGCGATCTCGACGCTTTCGTCGCTTTCGTCGCTCGCCTTGACGGGAGTTTCGGTGCTCATGGCAAAATCCCCTTCCCCGCGATGGCGTCATCGATGGAGCTCGTCAACTCCTCGGTCTTCGCGTCGGGATCGATGTCCGACGGCGGGGAGAGCGTGGAGGAGATGATGGTCGAGATGTTCTGGTAGACCGGCGAGATCGGGCGCGAGCTGGCGCTGTTGAGGGAGTCCAGCAGGATCTGGCCCTGCGGGTAGGCCTCCTTGAACTCCGCCTCGTCGAAGACGCTCTCGATGACCGGCGGCTCGCCGGATGTCAGGGAGTGCTTCAGCTGGTTCTCGGGGGAGCGCAGGCACATCGCCGCGTCGAAGGCCTCATCCGGATGCTCGCTGAACTTGCTGATGCCGAAGTTCATGCCACCGACCGTGACCTTGGAGGGCTCGCCCTCGACGGTGGCCGGGAACTGGGCGAAGGCCAGGTCCTCGGCGATATCGGGGCTGGCCTCACGCATGGCACTGAGGACGTAGGGCCAGTTGAGGCTGAAGGCCGAGTCGCCGTTCTGCAGCTGGGCGAAGACCTCGGGCTCCTGGGAGTTCGACAGGGACCCGTTGGCCAGGCCCGACGTGGCGAGGCGGTTCAGCAGGTCGAGCGCCTCGGTGGTCTTGTCGTCGATGGTCGTCTCGGTGCTGTCCTCGTTGACGATCGTGCCGCCGAACGAGGAGAGGATGGTGTTGAACCCGACGACCAGGCCCTCGTACCGAGCACCGGTGAAGCCGATCTCGTACGGGTCGCCCGCCTCCTTGAGCTGCTCGGCCATGTCGAACATCTCGTCCCAGGTCTTCGGCGGCTCGCCGTTGCCGACCTTGTCGACGAGGGACTTGCGGTACCAGAGAATCTGGGCGTTGGTGTGCTTCGGGATGCCGTAGAGCTTGTCCTTCCACGTCGCCGTCTCGAGGGGGACCGCGAGGGTGCCCTCGGACGCGGCGGCGGTCTGCTCCTCGTTGAGCGGCAGGATCCAGCCGGCCTCGGCGAACTCGGCCGTCCACACGACGTCCATGCCGAGCAGGTCCATGCCGCTGTCGCCGGCGGCGAGGCGCCGGACCAGCTGCTCGCGTTGCCCGTCGGCGTCGCTCGGCAACAGGTTGCCGACGATCTCGTAGGCCCCCTCGGCCTGCTCGTTGCACCCCTTGATGAGGTCCTCGAAGCCGGTGGCCGAAGCGCCGCCGTACAGGTTGATCGTGGGGGTGCCCCCGTCGTCGCCGCCGCCGCACGCGGCCAGTGTCGCGACGAGTGTCGCGGCCGCGGTCAGGCCGACAGCTCGGCGGGAGATCCTCGTTCGCCTAGTCACCTGAACCACCTGACCTTCCCCCGAGATCCTGCGGCGCGCGACCCGTGAAAATGTGACGCCGCTCACACGAAACTACGGCGGGCGGACGAACGCCGCAAGTCCGGCGGTCGAGTGGAGCTTCACCCGGGAGCGATCCAAGCGGTGGTGTCGGTCGGCAGCCGGTGCCCGGCCAAGGGTCCGCTCACGGCCAGCAGTTCGCCGTGGGGGAGGTCGAGGGGCTCCTGGCCGAAGTTCGTGACCACCTGCACCCGGCGACCGCCGGACCCCGTGACCGTGAACGCCAGGACGTCGTCGGTGCCGTCCTGCCAGTGCAGCTCGCCGCGGCCGAGGCCGTACTTGCGACGCACCGTGAGCAATCGCCGGTAGAACTCCAGCGTGCTGCCGGCGACGCCGTCCTGGCGGTTGGGTGCCAGGTCGCCGTAGACCTCGGGCTGCGGCAGCCAGCTCTCACCGGTGGGGGAGAACCCGAACGCAGGCTGGTCGGCGTGCCACGGCACGGGCACGCGGCAGCCGTCGCGGCCCACGTCCTTGCCGTCCGTTCGGACGAACGTGGGGTCCTGCCGGACGTCGGCGGGCAGGGTCGTGGCCTCGGGCAGGCCGAGCTCCTCGCCCTGGTACAGGTAGGCCGATCCGGGCAGCGCGAGCATGACGCCGGTGGCGGCGCGCGCGCGGCGCAGGCCCAGCTCGGGGTCGGGCTGCGGGTCGTCGGGGCCGATGCCCAGGACGCGGGTGGCCTGGTCGATGTCGTACGACAGTCGCGACGCGTGGCGCGGCACGTCGTGGTTCGACAGGACCCACGTCTGCGGTGCGCCGACGGCCGCGGTGGCGTCGAGCGCGGAGGCGATGGCCTCGCGCTGGTGCTCTGCCTTCCACGGAGTCATGAGGTAGCCGAAGTTGAACGACTGGTGCAGCTCGTCCGGCCGCACGTACTTGGCCAGCGACTCCGGCGGGACGACCCAGGCCTCGGCCACGAGGATGCGGTCGGCGTCCTGGCCCTCGACGCGGTACTCGTCGACGAGGCGGCGCCAGTCGCGGTAGACCTCGTGCACGGCGGGCTTGTCCCACATGGGCTGCACCGAGGTCGGGTGGATCGCGAGGTCGTAGTCCTCCGGCGCGTCCGGCAGGCCGGGCTCCTTGTGCAGGCCGTGGGCCACGTCGATGCGGAATCCGTCGACGCCGCGGTCGAGCCAGAAGCGCAGGATCGAGCGGAACTCCTCCTGGACCTCCGGGTTGTTCCAGTCGAAGTCGGGCTGGCTCGGGTCGAACAGGTGCAGGTACCACTGGCCCGGCGTGCCGTCGGGGTTCGGGACGCGGGTCCACGCGGGACCGCCGAAGTTGCTCTCCCAGTTGTTCGGGGGGAGGTCGCCGTCCTCGCCGAGGCCGTCGCGGAAGATGTACCGCGCGCGCTCGGGGCTGCCCGGCTCGGCGGCGAGGGCTGCCTGGAACCAGGCGTGCGGGTCGGAGGAGTGGTTCGGGACCAGGTCGACGATGACCCGCAGGCCCAGCTCGTGGGCGCGGGCGGCCAGCGTGTCGAAGTCGGCGAGCGTGCCGAACAGCGGATCGACGTCGCGGTAGTCGGCCACGTCGTAGCCGCCGTCGTTCTGCGGACTCGTGTAGAACGGCGACAGCCAGATGGCGTCGACGCCGAGCGCGACGAGGTGGTCCAGGTGCGACGTGATGCCCGGCAGGTCGCCGATCCCGTCGCCGTCGGAGTCGGCCCACGAGCGCGGGTAGACCTGGTAGATCACGGCGTCCCGCCACCAGGCGGGGGTGGTGGTGTGGGTGCTGTCGACCATGGGAACTCCTTGGTGAGCGCGGAGGATAGGTTGGGCACATGACGCAGCGCACGCTTGTTCTCATCAAACCCGATGCCGTGGCCCGGGGCCTCGTGGGGGCCGTGCTCTCACGTTACGAGGCCAAGGGATTGCGCATCGTGGCGATGGAGCACCGTGCGATCGACGCCGAGATGGCCGACGCCCACTACGCCGAGCACACCGAGCAGCCGTGGTACCCGCCGTTGCGCGATTTCGCGGTCTCCGGGCCGCTCGTGGCCCTGGTGCTCGAGGGCGACGAGGCGATCGAGGTCGTGCGCAGCCTCAACGGCGTCACCGACGGCCGCAAGGCCGCGCCCGGCACGATCCGGGGCGACCTGTCGCTGTCCAACCGCGAGAACCTCGTGCACGCGTCGGACTCCGAGGAGTCCGCGGCGCGCGAGATGAGTCTGTGGTTCCCGGGGTTGTGATCCCGTGGGCCCGCCGTTGATCCAGGCCTGCATCAACGGCGCGCGTCCTCCCGCCGCTCACCCGGCCCTGCCCGTCACCCCCGTCGAGATCGCCTCGGACATCGCCGCGGTCCTGCGCGCCGGGGCCGACGGCGTCCACCTGCACCCGAAGGACGGCATCGGGCTCGACACCCTCGACCCCGATGCCGTCGACGCGGTGATCACGGCGGTGCGGTTCGTCCTTCCCTCGGCCCCGATCGGCGTCACGACCGGCGCGTGGGCCATGCCTGACCCCGCCGCGCGGGTCGCGGCGATCGGCCGCTGGAGCGTCCTGCCCGACCTCGCGTCGGTGAACTGGCACGAGTCGGGATCCGAGGCGGTGACCGCGGCGCTGCTGGAGCGCCACATCGGCGTGGAGGCCGGGCTGTGGTCGGTCGACGACGTGCAGGAGTGGGCCGTGTCGCCCCTGCGTGACCACGCCACGAGGGTCCTGATCGAGCTGCCGGAGGGGATCGGCGACGGCGAGGTCGTCATGCTCGCCCAGGAGATGATCGACGGTGTGCGCGCGGTCGCGCCCCGCGTTCCGGTCCTGCTGCACGGAGAGTCGCACTCGGCCTGGCCGGCGCTGCGCCACGCGCTGCGCCTGGGCCTGGAGACCCGCATCGGCCTCGAGGACACCCTGCGCCTGCCGGACGGCTCACTCGCCCCGGACAACGCCGCCCTGGTGCGGGCGGCGCGAGCGCTCGCCGACCAGCAGGGGGTCGACGTGGGCCTGCCGGAGTCGGACTCCTCACCCGCCTGAGGGGACCTGCTCACCGAACTCCCCGTCGAGCCACGCGACCCGGCGCTCCAACCAGCCCCGCAGCAGGTCGACCTCGTTCTGCCAGCCCTCGCGCGCGTCCACCGCCGGGTCGGAGTTCGCGAACACGAACATCTCGGGGTCGTGGTCGAAGGCGCTGGCGGCCACGGGCAGGCCGGGTCCGTCGACCTCCGGCGGGCTGAAGTTGTCGACCGCGTCGTCGGCGATCACGGTGGCGCGCTCGTCGACGAAGGCGCCGATCGTGCCCAGCTCCTCGGAGACCTCGGTCCACCGCTCGGCCACCCGGCTCTCGAAGGCGGGATCGGACATCAGCACGTTGAAGTAGTGGCCCTGGCGCTGGTTCCAGACCTGGGTGGGCGAGAAGGCACGGCGCCAGGCGGGGTCGTCACTGATGCCGTACCAGGACCGCTGCAGCCACCAGCCCTTCGGATGGTCGAGGCGCCATGACCCGTTCTTGCGGTTGCCCTGCGAGGCCGTGAAGTCCCATGGGGGCCCCATCGCGAGGGTGTCGTCGCCGCGCAGCACGAAGTGGACGTCGTCGTAGAGCGGGCTGCCGAGGTTCTTGGTCAGCTCGTTCAGCAGGTACCAGTCCACGAACGAGTCGAGGTCGATGCGGTCGCGGTAGCCGTTGTCGGGGAAGGCGGGGTCGTAGAGCAGGTCCTCCACGGCCTGGAAGCGGGCGGCGACGTCCTGCCGATCGACGTCGTCGACCGCGTCGGCCAGGTACACCCGCAGGCCCCGCTCGGTGCGGAAGCGGGGACCCTCGAGCTCGCGGGCGTCGGCCAGCAGGAGGACGTCGTCGGCGGCCAGCTCGGCGCGACCTGGCTGCGCCGTGGGGGCCTCGCCGAACGAGTACAGCCCGCACGGCGTTCCGTTGATCTCGAGGTTCGCCGGGACGAGTCGCGGCACCCAGCCGAAGCCCAGGCGCCGGGCGAGCTCCATCGCGGAGGCCGTGCGCAGCAGCGACCGGTCGGCGAACTCGTCCAGCAGCACCCAGTCGCGCGAAGCCGGCAGGCCGAGCACTGAGGCCGGATCGGCCAGCTCGACCGCGTAGGGGCGCTTGAGCCCGTTGAACGGGTTGGCGGTCGCGGACACCCGGACCGAGGCGTCGAGCTCCTGCTCCTCGCCGTTCGCGGCGGTGACGGCCAGGTCGACGGACTGGGGGTCCGCGGTGCTCGTGACCAGGTCGCTGCACGGTGCGGCGGGCTCGGTGGCGAAGTCGTCGGTGGGGACGGTGAGCCGCACGGTGGCGACCCCGTCGACCTCCACCTCGCGCTGGCGGGCGGAGGCGTCGGTCGTCTCCGCGGCCGAGGCCGAATCAGGGGCGGAGCGGACGTTCACGACGACGGCGAGGGCCAGCAGGCCCAGGGCCAGGAGCGCGCTGAGCGCCACCGCGGTCATCCGTGTCCGAGTCATGCCCAGACCCTACGTCGGGGAACGGGTCCATGAACCACAAGCCACTCGGGTCGCACGCGCATCGATCCTGGGCGACACGGAGCACGACCCCGTCCACGGGCGGGCGATGAGACCCACTTCACAGTTACCGCCCGGTACGGTGTCGAGCGTGAAGCGATGGATGCCCTGGGCGTGGGCCACGGTCGTGGGCCTGCTCTACAGCCTGATCTCCCTGCTGTCCTGGCGGCGGTTGACCGTGAACTCCTGGGACAACGCGATCTTCGAGCAGGCGGTCAAGGCCTACTCCCGGTTCGAGGCCCCGATCGTGCCGGTGAAGGGTCCGGGCTACAACATCCTGGGCGACCACTTCTCGCCGATCGACGCCCTGCTCGCGCCGGCGTACTGGCTCTTCCCGTACGGACAGACGCTGCTCGTGGCGCAGGGCCTGCTGATCGGGCTGTCGGTCGTGCCCGTCACGCGGCTCGCGGTCGACCGGCTCGGCACGCGGGTGGGCTGGACCGTCGCGCTGATGTACGGGTTGGCCTTCGGCTTCGGCAACGCCGTCGTGGCCGACTTCCACGAGGTGGCGTTCGCGGTGCCGATCCTGGCGATGGCGGGCGTGGCGTTCGTCGAGCAGCGGTACAACGCGGTCGTCTGGTGGTCGCTGCCATTGCTGCTGGTCAAGGAGGACATGGGCGTCACCGTCGCCGCCGTGGGCGTGGCCCTGTGGCTCGCCGGCGAACGGCGCAGAGGGCTGTTGCTCGCGCTGGGCGGGGCGATCGCGCTCGTGCTCATCGTGTGGGTGATCATCCCGGCGTTCAACTCCGGCGGGAGCTACGACTACACGGACAACCTGGGCGGCGACGTGGGCGTGTGGGAGACCCTCACGACCGAGGCCGACCGCAAGCTCCTGACCCTGGTGCTGACCTTCGGTGTCACCGGTTTCGCGGCGCTGTGGTCGCCGTGGGCCGTGGTCGCCGCGCCCACGTTCCTGTGGCGGTTCCTCGGCGACGTCGAGTACTACTGGGGCACCGACTGGCACTACTCGATGGTGATCATGCCGATCGTGTTCGTCGCGATGATCGACGCGATCGGGCGACGGCGCTGGCTCGAGTGGCCCGGCGTCGTGCTCGGCGCCGCGGTCGGCGGCTACCTGCTGGCCGGCGGGCCCGTGGTGAAGCTGCTGGAGCCGACGACCTGGGACGCCTCGCCGCGCCGTGAGGCGATGCAGGAGGCGATCGACACGATCCCCGAGGACGCCGTCGTGGAGACCGACATCGCGGTGCTGAAGTACCTCACCGGCAGCCACGACGAGGCGTACTGGATCGGCACGATCGGCGACGTCGTGCCCGACTACATCATCTTCGACCGGCAGCTGACCCAGACCGATCCGCTCCAGCACGGCGCCGAGCACGGGGCCTCGTACGAGGTGGTCTTCGACCGCGACGGCTACGTCGTCGCCCGCAAGGTGGGCTGAGGCCCGCCCGTACGAGGAACGCCGCCCGCTCCCGGAGGGAGCGAGCGGCGTTCTCTGGTTCAGACCGTCACGGGTGCGTCATGCTCATGACGTCCAGGGCGGCGTCGAGGTCGGCCTCGCTGATCTCGCCGCGCTCGACGTAGCCTTCCTCGATCACGACCTGGCGGATCGTCTTGCGCTCCTTGACCGCCTTCTTGGCGATCGCGGCGGCGTTCTCGTAGCCGATGTAGCGGTTGAGCGGCGTCACGACCGACGGGCTCGACTCGGCCAGCTCGCGGCAGCGCTCGACGTCGGCGGTGATGCCGTCGATGCAACGGTCGGCCAGCGTGGTGGAGGCGTTGGCCAGCAGGCGCATCGACTCCAGGATGTTGCGGCCGATCACCGGCAGCATCACGTTGAGCTCGAACGAGCCCGACGCGCCGGCGAAGGCGATCGCGGCGTCGTTGCCGATGACCTGGGCGCACACCATGAGCGTGGCCTCGGGCAGCACCGGGTTGACCTTGCCGGGCATGATGCTCGAGCCGGGCTGCAGGTCGGGCAGGTGGATCTCGCCGAGACCCGTGCGCGGGCCCGAGCCCATCCAGCGCAGGTCGTTGTTGATCTTGACCAGGCTGACCGCGATCGTGCGCAGCTGGCCCGACATCTCGACCAGGCCGTCGCGGGCGCCCTGCGCCTCGAAGTGGTCGCGCGCCTCCGTCAGCGGCAGGCCGGTGCGCTCGGCGAGCACCTCGATGACGCGCTGCGGGAAGCCCTTCGGGGTGTTGATGCCGGTGCCGACGGCGGTGCCGCCCAGGGGGACCTCGGCGGTGCGGGGCAGCGAGGCCTCGATGCGCTCGATGCCGCGGCGGATCTGCGCGGCGTAGCCGGCGAACTCCTGGCCGAGGGTGACCGGCGTGGCGTCCATGAGGTGCGTACGGCCGGACTTGACGACCTGGGCGAACTCGGTGGCCTTGGCCTCGAGGCTCTTCGCGAGGTGGTCGAGCGCGGGGATGAGCAGCGTGAGGGCCGACTCGGTCGCGGCGACGTGGATCGAGGTGGGGAACACGTCGTTGCTGGACTGCGAGGCGTTGACGTGGTCGTTCGGGTGGACCTCGATGCCCGAGTTCTTCGTCGCGAGGGTCGCGATGACCTCGTTCGCGTTCATGTTGCTGGAGGTGCCCGAGCCGGTCTGGAAGACGTCGATCGGGAAGTGTGCGTCGTGGGCGCCGGTGGCGACCTCGTCGGCGGCGGCGACGATCGCGTCGGCCATCGCCTGGTCGAGGATGCCGAGCTCGGCGTTCGCGGTCGCGCAGGCGGCCTTGATCTGCGCGAGGGCGCGGATCTGTGCCGATTCGATGGGCGTTCCGGAGATCGGGAAGTTCTCGACGGCGCGCTGCGTCTGGGCGCGATAGAGGGCGTCGGCGGGGACCTTGACCTCGCCCATGGTGTCGTGCTCGATGCGCCACTGAGTGTTGTCGGTCATGCCTCGCACCTTAGTGGGCCGTCATCGCA
>JBEVDF010000058.1:0-6116 GCA_040514145.1 Aeromicrobium sp. | reverse complement strand
GCGAGCTTGCAGTGCGTCTTGAGGCCGACGAGGCCGTAGACGACGTGGCAGCCGGCGCGCTCGAGCTTGCGCGCCCAGCGGATGTTGGCCTGCTCGTCGAACCGGGCCTTGATCTCCACGAGCACCAGCACCTGCTTGCCCGAGCGGGCCGCGTCGACCAGCGAGTCGATGATCGGCGAGTCGCCCGAGGTCCGGTAGAGGGTCTGCTTGATCGCCAGCACGTGCGGGTCGGCGGCGGCCTGCTCGATGAACCGCTGGACGCTCGTGGCGAAGGAGTCGTAGGGGTGGTGCACCAGCACGTCGCGCTTGCGCAGTGCACTGAACATGTCGGCGGGGCTCGCCGTCTCGACCTCGGCGAGGTGCTCGTGGGTGCCGGGCACGAACGGCGGGAACTTCAGGTGGGGCCGGTCGATGTCGGCGATCTCGTTCAGGCTGCGCAGGTCGAGCGGTCCGCGCAGACGGAAGACCTCCTCGTCCGACACGCCCAGCTCGCTGACCAGCAGCTCCAGGACCGCGTCGGACATGTTCTCGTCGACCTCGAGTCGCACCGGCGGGCCGAAGCGGCGTCGCAGCAGCTCCTTCTCGAGCGCCTTCAGCAGGTTCTCGGCGTCGTCCTCCTCGACCTCCAGGTCCTCGTTGCGCGTGACGCGGAACGTGTGGTGGTCGATGACCTCCATCCCGGGGAAGAGGCTGTCGAGGTTGGCGGCGATGACGTCCTCGAGCGCGACGAAACGGCCGTCGGACGCCTTGATCCACCGCTGGATCACCGGGGGCACCTTCACTCGCGCGAAGTGCTCCTTGGCGGTCTTGGGGTTGCGCATCACGAGCGCGATGTTGAGCGACAGGCCCGAGATGTAGGGGAACGGGTGCGCGGGGTCGACCGCCAGCGGGGTCAGCACCGGGAACACGCGCTGGTGGTAGAACGTCGTGATCTTCTCGCGCTCCTCGCCGGACAGCTCGTGCCAGCGCAGCAGGCGGATCTGCTCGTCCGCGAGGGCGGGGATGATCGCGTCGTGCAGCAGATTGGCCTGGCGCTCCATCAGCACGCGGCTGGCCTGCAGGCTGGAGGAGAGCACGTCGCGAGGGTTCAGGCCGCTCGCGGAGGGGAGGGCCACACCGGCTGCGATGCGCCGCTTCAGGCCGGCGATGCGGACCATGAAGAACTCGTCGAGGTTGCTGCCGAAGATGGCCAGGAAGCGGGTGCGCTCCAGCAGCGGGAGGGTCTCGATCTCGGCCAGCTCCAGCACCCGGGCGTTGAACGCGATCCAGGACAGCTCACGGTCGAGGAAGCGGTCGCGGGGCAGCGCGCCGTCGGCCGCGTCGTACGGCGGATCGACGTCGAATTCGTCCGGGGAGGAGGCGAGGGGTTCAGGGACCGTCAGGTCGGTGGTCTCCATGGGCTCACGATGACACGGTCAGGTGAAGAGCGGGTGAACTCAGCCGACGGCGCGGGCCCCGAGGTAGACGCCCCCGGCGATCAGGGCCCAGAGGGGAATCGAGAGAAGGACGAGCAGGGACATGGAGCGGCGGAACCCGGGGCGGGCCACCGGGGTCTCGCCGAGGGGCGCGGCCAGATTGGGCTGGGGCTCTCTCGGATCGACCTTGATCGCTTTCGCTGTGGCCATCGGCTTTCCTCTCGTTCGACTACGAGACGTGCTGACGTCACCTTCATGATGCGTCATATCGCCAAAAAAAGCGCGCCAATGGTCGGATCCGCGTGACTGGGGTGACTCATGGTGCTGCTACGTTCGCCCCCATGAGCCTCTCAGTGCGGGTCCGGAGGGCCGCTGTCGCCGCTGTCGGAGCGGCCCCGAAGCCGCTGAAGCGGGTCGTCTTCGGCAGCCCCGCGCGGCACGGCGACCAGGTGCTGCACCCCGACATGCAGGCGCTGTTGGCCCTCATGCGGCTGGAGAACCCCGATCGGGCGTCCACGCCGATCAGCCGCCAGCGACGCGACCTCGTCCGGGCCGACCGGCTCCTGGGCGGCCCCCAGCCGATCGGCGCGGTGACCGAGCGCCAGATCGCCGGCCCCGGCGGCCCGATCCGGCTGCGGTTCTACACCCCGCGCGACCTGCGCGGCCCCTCGCCGGCGCTCGTGTGGTTCCACGGCGGCGGCTTCACCCTCGGCGACCTGGAGAGCCACGAGGCGGTGTGCCGCTACCTGGCCGAGCACGCGATGGTGCGCGTGGTCGCGGTGGACTACCGGCTCGCGCCCGAGCATCCGTTCCCGGCCGCGGTCGACGACTGCGTCGCCGCGTGGACCTGGGTGTGCGAGAACGCCTCGGGCCTGGCGCTCGATCCCGACCGGATCGCGGTGGGCGGCGACAGTGCCGGCGGCAACCTGGCCGCCGTCGTGGCCCAGGAGATGGTGCACTCGGGTGGTCCGGTGCCGCGGTTCCAGCTGCTCGTCTACCCGGTCACGGACTTCACCACGATCACGCAGAGCCGACGGGAGTTCGGCCACGGGTACCTCCTCACCGAGGACCTCATGGACGAGTTCTCGGGCGCCTATCTCGTGCGCGACGAGGACCGCTCGGACCCGCGCATCTCCCCGATCATGGGCGACCTCGACGATCTGCCGCCGGCCCACGTGGTCACGGCGGGCTTCGACCCGCTGCGCGACGAGGGTGAGGCCTACGCCGAGGCGCTGCGGGAGGCCGGGGTGCGCGTCACGGCCCACCGCGAGGAGGGGCTGATCCACGGCTTCGCGACGATGGTCGGCTTCGGCACCGCCGTTCCGGCCGCCGTGCGGCGGATGGCCGCCGAGCTGCAGCGCGGCCTGGTCTGACCGTCAGGCCGACGTGGCGTAGAGGACGTCGCGCGCCTTCTCGGTGAAGCCGAGGCGCCGGTACACCGCCAGGGCCGGAGCGTTGTCGCCCTCGACGTACAGGTCGATCGCCGCGACGTCCTGCGACCACAGGTGGCGCAGGCCGACGGCCGTGAGGGCCGTGCCGAGACCGCCGCCGTGGGCGGCGGGGTCCACGCCGACGACGTAGACCTCGCCGACACCGTCCTCGACCTTGGTCCAGTGGAAGCCCACGACGGCACCGTCGCGCTCGGCGACGAAGAGCCCGGCGGGGTCGAACCAGCCCTGGGCCCGGCGTCGGTCGAAGTCGGCCCGGTCCATCGCGCCCTGCTCGGGGTGGTGGGCGAAGGCGCGGGCGTTGACCCCCACCACGGCGTCGGCGTCGGCCTCCTCGAAGGGACGGATCGTGATGCCCTCGGGCAGGCGCGGCTCCGCGACCTCGCGGTCGGTCGTGGTCAGGACCAGCAGCGTGCGCGCCACCTGGAGCCCTGCGGCTTCGGCGAGGGCCTGCGCACCTGGCAGGTCGCCGTGGGCCCAGAAGCGGGTCTCGCCACGCTCGACCAGGTCGTCCACCAGGGCGCGGCCACGGCCCTGGCGCCGATACCGCGGATGGACGACGAGCTCGACGGGCGCGTCACCGACCGCGACGGCGCCGACGACCTCGTCGTACCGCTCCAGTCGCAGCGGGCTGCCGTCGCGGAGCGCGATCGTGGTGGCCTCGTTGAACGGGGCGACGCCGTCGGCCTCGAGGGCGACCGCGGCCAGGTCGAGGAGAGTCATGCCCGCCCCCTCAGCTCGCGCAGGTGATGGGCCACTTCGGCCGCCATCGCCCGGGCGAACGCCTCGGGATCGTCGTCGTCCGGCTCGGGGACGAGGTGGTGCACGGCGCCGGACTCGTACAGGTCGAAGGCGCTGATCCGCTGCTCGGCGGCCAGCTGGGCGGCGTGGTCGACGTCGCCGAAGACGATCGCGCTCGCGCCCTCCGGCGGCAGCGGCGAGAGCCACGCGTTCTCCGCGGCGATCGTGCGCGATGCCGGCAGCAGCGCCAGTGCGCCGCCGCCGCAGCCCTGGCCCAGCAGCACGGACACCGACGGCACGCGCATCGTCGACATCGAGCTGATGCACCGGGCGATCTCGCCGGCGATGGCGCCCTGCTCGGCGTCGGGGGACAGCTCCGCGCCCGGGGTGTCGATGAAGGAGACCAGCGGAAGACCCAGCTCATTGGCGAGCTTCATGCCGCGGCGGGCCTCACGCAGGGCCGCGGGACCCATCGGCTTGATCCGGCTCTGCGTCGTGCGGTCCTGGCCGATCACGACGCACGGCTCGCCGTCGATCCGGGCCAGGGCGACGATCATCGCCGCGTCGCGCTCGCCGCGCTCGGTGCCCTGCAGGCGGATGATCTCGTCGGAGCCCCAGCGCAGCACCTCGCGGACTCCGGGACGGTCGGGGGTGCGGGTGAGCAGCACGGAGTCCCACGTCTTGTGACGGCGCTCCGTCGCGGCGGGGCGCCGGGAGCGGCTCGACTCCTTCGGCGGGTCGATGAGGATCGACAGCGTCGTGTCCACCATGAACGGCAGCTCCTCGGGCATCACGACGGCGTCGATGATGCCGCGGTTCGCGAGGTTGTCCGAGGTCTGGATGCCGGGCGGGAACGGCGCCCCGTTGAGCAGCTCGTAGACCTTCGGGCCGAGGAAGCCGATGAGGGCGCCGGGCTCGGCGATCGTGATGTGGCCCAGCGAGCCCCACGACGCGAAGACGCCGCCGGTGGTGGGGTGGCGCAGGTAGACGAGGTACGGAAGGCCGGCCGCCCTGTGGTCCATCAGCGCGCGCGAGATGTCGATCATGCGGACGAATGCGGGCGTGCCCTCCTGCATGCGAGTGCCGCCCGAGGCGGTGGTGGCCAGCACGGGGATGCCCTCGGCGGTGGCGCGGCGCACGGCCCGCACGATGCGCTCGGCGGCCACCTGACCGATCGAGCCGGCGAGGAACCTGAACTCGTTCACCAGGACGGCCACGGGGCGCCCGCGCATCAGCGCGCGTCCGGTGATGACCGACTCGTCGGTGCCCGCGCGCTCGGCCGCGGCCAGCAGGTCGGTGCGGTAGGGCTCGGGGTGGACCGTGTGGTCGACCGGCTCATCCCATGGCTCGAAGGATCCGGGGTCGAGGACGAGGTCGATCAGTTCACGGGAGGTGAGGCGGGGCACGGCACCCAGTATGGCCGGACCCGGCGTGGTCGACCCGTCCCGCGGCGCCTCGTGGACCACTACAGTGACCGCCGTGTCCACGTTCCACGCCATCATCCCGGCCGGCGGCGCCGGAACGCGCCTGTGGCCGCTGTCGCGGAAGGCCCGACCGAAGTTCCTGCTCGACCTCGAGGGCACCGGCCGCACGCTCATCCAGCAGACGTGGGACCGGATGCTCCCGCTCACGTCGGCCGAGCACATCCACGTGGTCTCCGGCGCGGGGCACGGCAGCGCGATCGCCGAGCAGCTGCCCGAGTTGGTGAACCTGCTGCTCGAGCCGTCGCCGCGCGACTCGATGCCGGCGATCGGCCTCGCCGCCGCGATCATCGAGCGCGCCGACCCCGACGCCGTCGTGGGCTCGTTCGCCGCCGACCACCGCATTCCCGACCCCGACCGCTTCGCCGACGCCGTGCGCGAGGCGATCGCCGTGGCCGAGCAGGGCTACATCGTCACGATCGGCATCGAGCCCACCGAGCCGTCCACCGCGTTCGGCTACATCGCCTCGGGCGACCCCCTCGAGGGCTTCGGCTCGGCCCGCGCGGTGCGCAGCTTCGTCGAGAAGCCCGACGAGGAGACCGCGCGCGGCTACCTGGCCTCGGGCGACCACGTCTGGAACGCGGGGATGTTCGTCGCGCGCGCGTCCGTGCTGCTCGACTCGCTCGCGCGGTTCCAGCCCGAACTCGCCGCGGGCCTGCGGGCGATCGCGGCCACCTGGGCCACGCCGTCGTTCGTGGCCGAGCTCGGCCGCACCTGGCCCTCGCTGACCAAGATCGCGATCGACCACGCCGTCGCCGAGCCGGTCGCCGCGGAGGGCGGCATGGCGGTCGTGCCGGCCACCTTCGGCTGGGACGACCTCGGCGACTTCGCGTCGATCGCGCCCCTGGGCTCGTCGCCCGACGTGCTCTGGGTGGATGCCGACGGCGTCGCCCGCGGGCAGGAGGGCGTGCAGATCGCCGTGCTGGGCCTGCGCAACGTGGCCGTCGTGCAGACCGACGACGCCGTGCTCGTGCTCGACCTCGCGCAGTCGCAGCGGGTCAAGGAGATCGTGGCGCAGCTGCCCGGGATCG
>JBEVDF010000026.1:0-2682 GCA_040514145.1 Aeromicrobium sp. | reverse complement strand
AGCTTCTCCTTGACCTGCGCCACGGACGGATTCGTCAGCGCGGTGCCGTCGGCGAACACGAGCGTCGGCACGGTCTGGTTGCCGCCGTTGGCCTTCTCGACGATGTCGGCGGATGCGGGATCCTGCTCGATGTCGACCTCGGTGAACTCGATGCCCTCGCGCTGCAACTGTGACTTGAGTCGGTGGCAGTAGCCACACCACGGCGTGGAGTACAGGACAAAGGATGCGTCGGACATCGGGACCCTCTCGGTTTGGAACAGCAGCTTCTCGAGGCGTCAACGTGCCCCGGGCCGCCACCATTCCCGGGGAGCCTGTGTGCGGCCCCGGATCGTGTCACCGCGCGGGGCTACGCTGGTCGCTGCCCACCCCCGACGCGATCTGGAGACCATGTCTGACGCCGACGACCTGCTGAACGGACTCGACCCCGAGCAGCGCGAGGTCGCCACGACCCTGCGGGGCCCGGTGTGCGTCATCGCCGGTGCCGGCACCGGCAAGACCCGTGCGATCACGCACCGCATCGCCTACGGCACCGCCAGCGGGGTCTACAAGCCCACCGAGGTCCTCGCGGTCACGTTCACGGTCAAGGCGGCGGGCGAGATGCGCGAACGGCTGCGCACGCTCGGCGCCCACGGGGTCCAGGCCCGGACCTTCCACTCGGCGGCGTTGCGCCAGGCCCGCTACTTCTGGCCGCGGGTGTACGGCACGGAGTTCCCGCAGATCCTCGAGTCGAAGTTCGCCTTCGTCGCCGAGGCCGCGCGCCAGGTGGGCGTGCGGGCCGACCAGGCACTGCTGCGCGACCTGTCGGCCGAGGTCGAATGGGCCAAGGTCTCCAACGTCCGCCCTGACGACTACGGCGCCGAGGCCGTGCGCCGCCAGCGCACGGTCGGCGACATCGACCCGGGCGAGGTCGGCGCCGTCCTGCGCGCGTACGAGCAGGTCAAGCGCGACCGGGGCCGTATCGACATGGAGGACATCCTCCTGATCACCGCCGCGATCCTGGCCGACGAGCAGGCGATCGCGGCCGAGGTGCGCCGCCAGTACCGGTGGTTCGTCGTCGACGAGTTCCAGGACGTGAACCCGCTGCAGTCCACGCTGCTCGACCTGTGGCTGGGCGGCCGCGACGAGGTCTGCGTCGTCGGCGACCCGCGCCAGACCATCTACACGTTCGCCGGTGCCTCGGCCACGATCCTGGGTGACTTCACCACGCGACGGTTCCCCGACGCGCCCCGGATCGAGCTGGTGCGCAACTACCGGTCCACCCCGCAGATCGTCGCGGCCGCGAACGAGGTCTTCGCCGGTCGTGGCCCCTCGGTCACTCTCGGCGTGCGGTTGCAGTCGCAGAACTCGCCGGGTCCGGCCGTCGACTACCGCCCGTTCGCCGACGAGCCGGCCGAGGCCGACGCGATCGCCGACCGGATCCTCGCGTTGCACCGCCAGGGCGTGCCCTACCGCGAGATGGCGGTCCTCTACCGGATCAACGCGCAGTCCGAGGTCTACGAAGAGGCCATCGGGCGGTTGAAGATCCCCTACTCGATGCGCGGCGGCACGGGCTTCTTCCAGCGGCCCGAGGTCCGTCAGGCCGTCACCCTGCTGCGCGGCTCGGCGCACGCGGGGGAGGGCTCCGGCTCGCTGGCCGACGACGTGCGCGCGGTGCTGGCGGCGATGGACTTCTCCGAGACCCCGCCCGAGGGCCGCGGTGCCGTGCGCGACCGGTGGGAGTCGCTGCAGGCGATTCACACGATGGCCGTCGACCTCGCCCAGGAGCACCCCGAGGCCGACCTCGCGGCGCTCGTGGCCGACCTCGACCGCCGCGCCGACCAGGCCCACGCCCCGTCCACCGACGGCGTCACACTCTCCACGTTCCACGCGGCCAAGGGACTTGAGTGGGACGCGGTCTTCGTCGCGGGTGCGCAGGAGGGCACGCTGCCCTACGTGGCCACGATGGACGAGCCCGCCGCGATCGAGGAGGAGCGCCGGCTCTTCTACGTCGGCATCACCCGCGCCCGGCGCCACCTGATGGTGTCGTGGTCGGCGGCCCGCAAGGCCGGTGGCCAGGCGCGCCGCAAGCCCAGCCGCTTCCTCGACCGGCTGCTGCCCGAGGACGTGCAGGTCTCGCGCGCGCCGAAGCGCAAGGTGCGGCTGCCCCAGCCCGACCTCGACTACGACGAGGCGCTGTTCGAGCGCCTGCGCGCGTGGCGCAAGGAGGTCTCGCAGGAGGAGAGCAAGCCGGCGTTCACCGTGTTCAACGACGCCACGCTCAAGGCGATCGCCGCGATCCGGCCCAGCAGCGGCGACCAACTGCTCCAGGTCTCCGGCGTCGGTCAGTCCAAGCTCGAGAAGTACGGCGACGGCGTCCTGGCCATCGTCGCCGACGCCTGACCTCGCCCCTGACCGGGTGGCTCAGACGGGGTCGAAGCCGGGCAGCGAGTCGGCCACGATGCCGCGGAAGTGGGCGGTGGCGCCCAGCTGGCACAGCACGCCCACGCCGCCGGCCCACACGCGGTGGATCAACAGGTAGCCCGGCGGCACGGTGAGCTTCAGCGCGGTCCCCATGCCCTCGGCGCCGGGGGAGGCGAGCCGCTGGCCCTGGCGGCGCAGCCAGTCGCGGTCGAAGGTGAAGGCCTCCACGGCCACGGGCTCGACGATCGGGCCGAGGTACCGCGCCAGCACGTCGGGGTCGAT
>JBEVDF010000025.1:0-7105 GCA_040514145.1 Aeromicrobium sp. | reverse complement strand
GTCGACCCCGACTCCGTGATGCACGCGTCGCTGGACCTGGGCGACGGCCTGCTCATGGGAGCGGACGACCCGACGGGCGACGGCGGACCGAAGACCGGTTTCAGCGTGTCGTACTCCGCCCCCGACGCGACGAAGGCGCGCGAGGTCTTCGACGCGCTGGCAGACGGCGGCGAGGTCACGATGGCTCTGGGGCCGACCTTCTGGACGGCGGCGTTCGGCATGTGCGTCGACCGCTTCGGGGTGCCGTGGATGATCGACGTGGCGATGGCGCCGAGGGACTCGTAGCCGACCAGACGGGCAAGCAGCGGCGTATCGACAGGCGTGTCCTGCGGCTCATCGCTGACATGGCGACAGACGTCAGCTCGTGGGCGCGACACGGAACGGCACCGGTGATCGGTCCGTTTCGCGCGATCGAGGCCGAGTACCTGCGCACCGGAGGCGCCGCGGCGTGGGGCGAACCCGTCCGCAAGGACCTCAGCGTCTGGATCTTCCGCGACGGCTGCATCGCCTACGATCCGCGCGACGAGCGGGCGCACGAGCTCCGAGGCGCGTCCTACCGCGACTTCTGTGACGCGATTCGGCCCTCGTGGACCTGAGCGGCCGAGCGGCGTCACAAAAGTCGAGCACTGGGGCGGGATCGGCCGTGTCCGCCGCGGTCGGAGCCCTCGATCACCGGGCCGTGCCGCGTAGGGTGAAGGCGTGAGCGTCCGACGAGTGCAAGGGTCCGAGGTCGAGTACGGCATCGCCGTGCAGGGCCAGCCCCTGGCCAACCCCATGGTGGCGGCCACCCATGTCGTCAACTCCTATGCCGCGGCCAACGGACTCACGCGCCGCGCGCGCTGGGACTACGAGGAGGAGAGCCCGCTGCGCGACGCGCGCGGCTTCGACCTCGGGCGCGACGTGGCGGACCCGTCGCAGCTCACCGACGAGGACATGGGCCTGGCGAACATCATCTTGACGAACGGGGCGCGGCTCTACGTCGATCACGCGCACCCGGAGTACTCCAGCCCCGAGGTCACCAGCCCGCTCGACGTGGTGCGCTGGGAGAAGGCCGGCGAGCTCGTCATGCTGCGCGGCGCCCAGTTGGCGGCCCGGGTGCCCGGCGTCGCGCCGATCATGCTCTACAAGAACAACGTCGACAACAAGGGCGCGGCGTACGGCTCGCACGAGAACTACCTCATGCGCCGCGACGTGCCGTTCCTGTCGATCGTGCGCCAGCTGACGCCGTTCTTCGTCGGCCGCCAGATCATCACCGGCGCCGGCCGCGTGGGTCAGCACCAGGACGGCAGCGTCCACGCCTTCCAGATCAGCCAGCGCGCGGACTACTTCGAGGTCGAGGTCGGCCTCGAGACCACGCTCAAGCGCCCGATCATCAACACGCGCGACGAACCGCACGCCGACCCGAAGAAGTACCGCCGCCTGCACGTGATCATCGGCGACGCGAACCTGTCGGAGACCTCCATCTACCTCAAGCACGGCACCGCCTCGCTCGTGCTGGCGATGATCGAGGCCGACGCGCTTCCCGCGCCGCTCGAGCTGGCCGACCCCGTGCGCGCCCTGCACCAGATCTCCTACGACCCCACCCTGCGCACCGCCGTGAAGCTGGCCGACGGCCGCACCATCACCGGGCTCGACCTGCAGGGGCACTATCTCGAGCACGCCAAGAAGTTCGTCGAGAGCGAGGGCGACGACGACCCGCAGACGCTCGACGTCCTCGAGAAGTGGGAGTCGGTCCTCACCCGGCTGGCCGACGACCCCATGAACCTCGTCCGCGAGCTCGACTGGGTGGCGAAGCTGGCCCTGCTCGAGCAGTACCGCGAGCGCGACGGGCTCGAGTGGGACCACGCGAAGCTGCACCTGATCGACCTGCAGTACCACGACATCCGGCCCGAGCGGGGCCTCTACCACCGCCTCCTGGCCGGTGGCCGCATGGACCGGCTCCTCGACGACGCCACGATCGCCGAGTCGGTCACCGAGCCGCCTCACGACACGCGCGCGTACTTCCGCGGTCGCTGCCTGCAGCGCTTCTCCTCCGACATCGCCGCCGCGTCGTGGGACTCGGTGATCTTCGACCTGCCGGGGCACGACTCCCTTCAGCGCGTGCCGACGATGGAGCCGCTCAAGGGCACGGCAGAACACGTCGACGGACTCTTCGGACGCGTCGAGACCGCCGCAGAACTCTTCCGGGCCATCACGGGCCGCTAGTGGATAGGGTGGAGACATGGCCGAGCAACAGCACAAGACGACCCGCAAGAGCGACGTCGATGAAGAGCAGGTCGAGAAAACCGAAGTCGACGCCGAGCGCAAGGAGAAGCTCGACGACGACGTCGACTCCATCCTCGACGAGATCGACGACGTCCTCGAGGAGAACGCCGAGGAGTTCGTGCGCAGCTTCGTCCAGAAGGGCGGGCAGTGATGCTCGAAGGAGGCTTCCGCGCTGTCGGATCCTCCTCGTTCACCGAGTTCCTCGCCACGCAGGCTCCTGACCTGCTCCCGAACGCCGCCGTGGGCTCGGTCTCCGGACTCGACGTGACGCACGGGACCACGATCGTCGCCGCCACGTTCGACGGGGGAGTCGTCATGGGCGGCGACCGCCGCGCCACGATGGGCAACGTCATCGCGCAGCGCGACATCCAGAAGGTCTTCCCGACCGACGAGTTCAGCTGCGTCGGCATCGCGGGCACCGCCGGCATCGCCGTGGAGATGACGCGCCTGTTCCAGGTCGAGCTGGAGCACTACGAGAAGATCGAGGGCATCACGCTGTCCACCGACGGCAAGGCCAACCGGCTCGCCACGCTCATCCGCGGCAACCTCGGCATGGCCATGCAGGGACTCGCGGTCGTGCCGCTGTTCGCCGCCTACGACCTCGAGGCCGAGTGCGGGCGCATCTTCGCGTTCGACGTCACCGGCAACAAGAACGAGGAGCGCACCTTCCACTCGGTGGGTTCGGGCTCCACGTTCGCCCGCGGCTCGCTGAAGAAGCTCTACCGCGCGGGGATGTCCGAGACCGACGCCGTCACCGCGGTGATCCAGGCGCTCTACGACGCCGCCGACGACGACACCGCCACCGGCGGACCCGACCTCACCCGACGGATCTTCCCGCTGGTCTCGGTCATCACCGCCGACGGCTACCGCGCGTGGGACGAGTCCAAGACGGCCGCCATCGCCGACATCGTGATCGGCGGGCGCATGCAGTCGCCCGACGGCCCGTCCGCCCCGCTGACCTAGGAGCGCCATGACCACCCCCTTCTACGGCTCGCCCGAACAGCTGATGAAGGACCGGGCGGACTTCGCCCGCAAGGGCATCGCCCGGGGCCGCAGCGTCGCGATCCTCCGCTACGCCGACGGCATCGTGTTCGTCGCCGAGAACCCCTCGCGCGCCCTGCACAAGATCAGCGAGATCTACGACCGCATCGGCTTCGCCGCCGTGGGCCGCTACAACGAGTTCGAGAACCTGCGCATCGCGGGCGTCCGCCTGGCCGACATGCGCGGCTACTCCTACGACCGCAGCGACGTCACCGGCCGCGGACTCGCCAACGCGTACGCGCAGACCCTCGGCACGATCTTCTCCAGCGGGGGAGAGAAGCCCTACGAGGTGGAGATCTTCGTCGCCGAGGTGGGCGCCACGCCGGCCACCGACCAGATCTACCGCCTCACCTACGACGGCTCCGTGGCCGACGTGCGCGCCTACGGCGTGATGGGCGGCCAGAGCGACAAGGTCGAGGAGCACCTCGGCGCGAACTACCAGGCCGACCTGCCGCTCGCAGAGGCGCTGCGGCTCGCGCTCACGGCGCTGGGCAACGACAGCGAGCCCGCCCGAACCATCGCGCCGGACGACCTCGAGGTCGCGATCCTCGACCGTACCCGCAGCCAGCCCCGCAAGTTCAAGCGGCTCGGCCAGGCCCAGGTCGCCGAGCTCCTCGGCTGACGCTCGCCGGCACTCGGTCACCGAGTGCCGGCGAGCTCGGTCTCAGGGCGCCGTCGGGGCCGTGATCCTCAGCAGGGCCTCCATGTTCCCCCTGAAGGACTTCTGGACGCTGACGCCGGTGCCGTAGCCGACCCCGTCGTCCTCGGGGTGGCCCGAGCCGAGCGGCGTCGTCAGTCCGAGGTCCAGGCCGTACAGGTCGGTCTGCGGGGCACCGTTCTGGTCGACGACCCGCGTGCTGTACGGGGCGTTGCCCACGGACGGCACCACGGTGGAGGCGTCGGGGTCGCGGTAGAAGAAGCTGTCGCCCCGCACCTCGATGCCGGGGTACCAGCCCTTGTCGTCGGTGAACGAGCGGACCGCCCGCTGCGACCGGAACCGGTTGCACGCCTCGTTCGTGAAGTCCGGCTGCGTCGTGCACTCGCGGAACGAGTAGCTGCCGAACAGGTTGAACGCCGCGTTCGACGACTGCGGACGCGAAGGCAGGTTCTTCAGGGTGCTCGGGTCGTTGTCCGCGTTCGCCCCGGTCCTGCGGAGCGGATCGAAGTGGCTGTCGACGATGAGCAGGCCGCCCTTGGCGCCCGTGCTGGGCAGGTCCGTGAGGTTGTTCAGCACGTGGTTGGCGTCGCCGTACGACGTGTCGCGGTACCAGACGAGGGCACCGGGCGCGTTGTACTTCAGCTTCTCGACCTTCCACGCCCCGTCCTCGCCGAGCCTCTGGTACGTCGTGTCGTAGGCGTACTTGAGGCCCTTGTCGAAGCCGTCGAAGTTGCGCCACTCGACCATGTAGTACTGGGCGTTCGTGGTGGTGCCGGAGTCGATCACCCAGCCGGCGCCGCGTGCCTCACCGGACACCCACGAGTCGATCGTGGCGGTCCAGCCGTTGGGGCCGCTCTCGACGTCGTCGGTGAAGGTGGTGGCCCCGCCGCCGGTGACCGAGAAGTCGTCGGCGAACCAGCCACGCTCGGTGAACGCCGCGTCGGTCGACTGCATGAGCCGGACCTGGATGCTCTCGCCC
The DNA here is from genome assembly GCA_040514145.1 of Aeromicrobium sp. Lineage (GTDB taxonomy): Bacteria > Actinomycetota > Actinomycetes > Propionibacteriales > Nocardioidaceae > Aeromicrobium. Next base: position 2,162 of record JBEVDF010000025.1, on the reverse strand, counting down.
GCCCACGCGCTGAGGTCGATGTAGTCGTGACGCCAGCCGTTGCTCGTCCCGGTCAGGCCGTACCTGCGGTTGCCGAAGGTGGCCAGGTTCCCATGGGGATCTGCGTAGTCGTCGGGCGTCGTGACCTCCTCGCCGGACTCGTCGTAGACCTTCTGCGGGGTCCAGGTGGCGCCGCCGTCGATCGAGACCTCGACGAAGCCGAAGTCCCAGTCCTGCTCGATGACGTAGTTGTTCCACATCCAGAAACGGGCGTCCGGGGCGTCGGGCACCTCGATCGTGCGCGACAGGGAGTTCATCGCCCAGTTCTGGTCGTTGTTGCTCCACCACATGTTCTCGCCGCTGTGCGGCGTGGCGCGGGTGACCACCTTGTCGGGCAGGTTGATCTTGATGCCGTCCTCGGAGCCCTTGGGCGTGCGGCTGGTCTGGCCGACCTTGACCGTCTTCGAACGGTCGCCGGGGTTGATCTCGAGGGGATCGGCCCACCCGAGGATCCACTTGTCCCAGATGCCCATGTGCGTGGGCATCGACTGGAAGATGGGCCCGGAGTGCGAGCCCGACGCCATCAGGTCCCAGAAGTCCACGTCGGAGTCGCCGCCGCTGGCGGTGTCGTAGAGGTCGGGCAGGCCGAGGTCGTGGCCGTACTCGTGCGCGAACACGCCGACGCCCGAGTCCTCGGGCTGGACGATGTAGTTCGACAGCCGCAGGTTCGTGCCGGGCACCGGAGCGCCGCCGGCGACCGCGGACGAGTGCGCCCAGATCGCGTACGGGCCCTCGGCGCCGCCACCGCCGGACTTGTCCTCGCCGGCGTGCACCAGGACGACGTGGTCGATCACGCCGTCGGGCTCCAGCAGGTTGCCGTCGCCGTCGACGTCGCCCTGGTCCTCGATGTCGTAGTCGGCCCACGGGAAGTTCGGCTGCGCCGCGGAGAGCGCGGCCACCGCGTCGATGGGCAGCTGGCCCGCACCGAGCGGGTTGTCGGGGTGTCCCTGCATGTCCTGGATCGCGCCGTAGACCCAGTCGCCGTTCTCGTCCTGGTGGCAGACCGTGGCGCCGTAGTACGCCTCGGAGTGGGCCACCGTGACCCACGGCGTCGCTGCGCCGCCGACCGTGTAGGCGCCCTTGGACATCTCCTCGTACATGTTCTTCATCGTGTAGCCGGAGATGTCGATGCCGCGGCGGCCGTCAGGTCCGCGCAGGTCGGGCCGCACCCGCTGGGTGATGCCCTTCTTCGTGTAGAGCATCGCGTTGTAGTGCGCGGGCGAGAAGTCCTTCACCCACATGGAGTTGTTGTCCTCGAGGTCGCTGTTCGCGGGGTTCGGGATCTGGTTGTGGGTCGGGCCGTTCTGCACGTTGCCCGGCACGCAGGTGTCGGAGCCGAAGCCGTCGGGCACGTAGCTGCCGCTGAAGTCGTCGTTCGCCTGCTCGTTGAACTCCACGAGGATGGTGAGGAGCTTGGCCTGCTGCGTGCTCTTGGCCTTCTTGAAGCGCCGGTCACGGACCTGCTTGGGGCTGCGACCGGTGCGAAGGGACTCCGCCTCGACGCGAGCCAGCTGCCGCGCCGCCACCGGGTTGCCCTGACTGTGCTTGCGATCGACCTGCTTGGCCTTGATCAGCGCCTGCTGCTGCTTGTCGGCCGACTTCTGCGAGACCCGCTTGCCGTTCACCTTGAGGGCCTGGTCAGGGGTGAACGCGGCCTCCGCGCGAGGCGCCACGTAGTTGATGTAGCCGGGCGCCTTCGCCGCCGAGGCGCCCGGTGGCGCCGGTGGGGGAGCGGCCGAGACGGAGCTCGTGCCGATCGCGAGTCCGGACGCGGTCAACGCCAACGTGGACACGCCGATCAACCACCGGCCGGTCCTGTGCGGAGGTCGATGCATGGTCATGGTGCTCCTCCCCGAACCAGGCCGAGACCCGGTGGCCCGTTCCCCCGTGGACGGACTCCTGACATCCTGCGCCTCGGGTCACCTTTTTGGGAAGCCCCCACGTGACTGGTGTCACATTTGAGCCGCCGGGATCGCGTGCGCGCGCGGCGTGCGGGACTAGGCTGGCCGCATGGACCGGCGGATCTTCGGGATCGAGAACGAGTACGGCGTCACCTGCTCGTTCCATGGCCAGCGCCGCCTGTCGCCCGACGAGGTCGCGCGCTACCTGTTCCGACGGGTGGT
>JBEVDF010000012.1:0-5921 GCA_040514145.1 Aeromicrobium sp. | reverse complement strand
CACGTCGAGTCCACCCTCGGCGATGCGCAGGAGGCGCTGCGCCGGTGCGACGAGGCCGCCAGGCTCGCGCGGGCTCCGGCCGTGCGTGCGCTCGTGCACAGCCAGCGGGCCGGGCTGCACCTGAACGCCGGTGACGCCGATCGGGCGTCGGCCCTGTACGACCTCGCCGTTCCCGCGCTGACGGGCACGGCCCGCGCGAACGCCCTGATGAACCGCGGCGTCCTGCACCTGCAGCAGTGGCGCATCGACCGGGCTCGCCGTGACTTCCGCGAGGCCGCCGCGCTGTTCGAGGCCGACGGGGACGAGACCGGGTCGGCGCAGGCGCGCCACAACGACGGCTACGCGGCACTGCAGAGCGGAGACCTGGTCGGGGCGCTCGCCACGATGGAGGGGGCTCGCGCCCATCTGGCCGACCTCTCCCCGGTCGCCGCCGCCGTGTGCAACCAGGACGTCGCGGAGGCCCTGCTCGCCGCCGGTGAGACGCACGAGGCGGTCGACCTCATCCTCGCGGCGGCGCGCGTCTTCGCCCAGGCGCGGTTGCGCCAGCACCAGGGCGAGTGCGAGGCCACCGCCGCTCGCGTCCTGCTGTTCAGCGATCCGCGCCGATCGCGCCGGCTGGCCCGGCAGGCGGCGCGGCGGCTGCGGGGCACGGGCAACGAGTGGTGGGCGCTGCGCGCCGACACGGTGGCGCTGGCCGCCGAGACCTCCATCGCGCCGCCCACGGTCGCGTGGCTGGACCGTGCCGAGGAGACCTCCGGCGCCCTGCGCCAGCACGGACTCGACCATTTCGCCCAGCTGCTGGACCTGCTCGCGGCTCGGTTCGCGGCCGTCCTGGGCGACCTCGAGCGGGCGAGCCTGCTGCTGAAGCGTGGTCGGACGAGCGAGCGCGACGGCCTCACCGAGCGGCTGCTGGAGCGATCGGCGATGGCGGCGCGGTCCCTGGCGCGCGGGCGTCGTCGCGAAGGCCTCGCCCACCTGCGCCGCGGGCTCGACCTCCTGCACGACTGGCAGTCGTCCTTCGGCAGCCTCGACCTCGCCGTCGGTGTGGCCGGCAACGGTCGGGCGCTGGCACTGACCGGCATCCGCGAGGCGCTCGCCTCGCGTGACCCGTCTCTGGTCCTGGAGTGGTCCGAGCGGGCGCGCGAGCTGACCAGCCGCATCGTGCCCGTGCGACCGCCCGTGGATCCCGACGCCGCCGACGACCTCACGCAGATCCGTCAGCTCACCGTGGAGGAACCGGACGAGGGATCGGCGCAGGCCCGCGAGCTGGCGCTCCTGCGCGACCGGGTGAAGCACCGCGCCTGGCTCGAGCGCGGGTCCGGCGAGGTCGGCGAGGTGGTCGAGACCGCCGAGCTGATCGCCTCCCTCGGCGCCCGCGATGCGCTCGTGAGCTACCTCTGGGACCGGCGCCGGCTGCACGCCCTCGTGATCACCGACCGCGACTCCGTCGTCCTGGACCTGGGCCCGCACGAACCGCTCGTCGAGCGACTCGGTGGCCTGCAGGCCGACCTCGACATGGCGGCCGCCACGCTGATGCCGGGGATGCAGCGGGCGGTGCGCGGCTCGCGCGACCGGCGGTTGGCGGAGCTCTCACGGCTCTTGGTCGACCCCGTGCTCCCCCACCTGGGCGACCGGCGCGTGGTGATCACGCCGGCCGGCCTGCTGTCGGGCCTGCCGTGGTCGATGCTCCCGGGCTTCACCGGACGCCCCGTGACGGTGCCGGTCACGGCCACACGCTGGCTGGCCACGCGCGACCTCGCCGCACCACGTAGCGCGGGATTCGTCGCCGGACCCGGAGTCGTGCGTGCCGTGGAGGAGGTCAAGCAGTCCGCGGCGCACTGGACCGGATCCAGCGCCCTCACCGATGCGGACGCCACGGTGGCGGCCACCCTCGACCTCGCCGACGGCGTCGACCTGCTGCACGTCTCGGCCCACGGCCGTCACGCCGCCGAGAACCCGCTGTTCTCCGGCGTGCTGCTCGGGGACGGGCCGCTGTTCGGCTACGACCTCGATCGGATCGCCGACGTGCCCGAGATCGTGATCCTGTCCGCCTGCGAGGTGGGCCGCTCCACCCAGCGCTGGGCCGAGGAGTCACTGGGCATGGTCACGGCGTGGCTGCACGCCGGTGCGCGCTGCGTGATCGCCTCGCCCTCCGCGGTGGCCGACGATGAGGCCTGCGAGGTGCTGCAGGACGTGCACCGGCTGATGGCCTCGGGCACTCCCCCGGCCGTCGCCCTGGCCGAGGCCACCGGCGACCGGCCGACCTCGTTCGTCAGCTTCGGCGCCGGCTGGTGACCTCGGTCAGAGCAGGGACAGGGCGTCGTTGGTCGCGGCGGCCGCGGCACGCAGCGCCGTGACGTCGGGGCCCTTCGCGAGGACGTCGCGCGAGGTGGACGGGATGATCTGGTCCTTGACCGTGCCGAACAGCCGGCGCAGGTCGTCGATCGTGCCACCCTGGGCGCCGAACCCGGGCACCAGGATCGGGCCGTTGAAGGCCAGCCGCTGGGTGTCGAGGTGGGCCATGGTGGCGCCGACGACGGCACCGAAGGAGCCCATCGGGTCGGCGCCCTCGTTGGCCCGGCCCAGCCGGACGAGGATCTCGTCGCCCACCGACATGCCGGACAACGTGGTGGCGGCCTGGAGGCGGATCGCCTCGGGGTTCGAGGTGAACGCCAGCACGAACACGCCCGCGTCGTTCTTCTCCGCGGCTGCGAAGAAGGGCGTCAGCGAGCCGAACCCCAGGTAGGGGCTGACGGTGATCGCGTCGGCCGCCATCGGGGCGTCGTCGTCGAGGTAGGCGTCGGCGTACGCGGTGGCCGTGGAGCCGATGTCGCCACGCTTCACGTCGAGGATCGTCAGCGAGCCGGTGTGCCGCAGGTCCTGCAGCGTGCGCTCCAGGATCGCGACCCCGGCGGCGCCGAACCGCTCGAAGAACGCGGACTGCGGCTTGACGAACGCCACCTTGCCCGCGAACGCCTCCACGCAGGTGGCGGCGAACCGGTCGAGACCCTCCACCGAGTCCTCGAGGCCCCACTGCTCGAGCAGCTCGGCGTGCGGGTCGATGCCGACGCACAGCGGACCGTACGCCTGCATCGCCACGTGGGCCCGGCTGCCGAAGCTCATCGGGCGACCGTCTCCGCCCACGACTGCAGCGAGCGGACGCCGATGCTGCCGGCGATCTCGGCCTCGATGCCCTGCACCGCGGCGGCGAGTGCCTGGACCGTCGTGAGGCACGGAATGCCCTCGGCGACGGCGGCCGTGCGGATCTCGTAGCCGTCGACGCGCGCGTTGGCGCCGCTGCCCAGGCCGTGCGGCGTGTTGACGATGAGCTGCACCTGGCGCTCGTTGATCTTCTCCACGACGGTGCTGCCCTGCGAGTCGTCCTCGTGCAGCTTGCGCAGCACCGTGGCCTGCACGCCGTTGCGCTGCAGGACCTCGGCGGTGCCCCGGGTGGCGAGGATCTCGAAGCCGAGATCGGCCAGTCGCTTGATCGGGAAGATCATGTGGCGCTTGTCGCGGTTGGCCACCGAGACGAAGACCGTGCCCGAGGTGGGCAGGCCGTTCTGCGCACCCGAGGCCGACTGGCTCTTGGCGAACGCCGAGCCGAACGACGCGTCGATGCCCATGACCTCGCCGGTCGAGCGCATCTCGGGGCCGAGCAACGTGTCGACATATCGACCGTCGTAGGTCCGGAACCGGTTGAACGGCATGACCGCTTCCTTGACCGCGATCGGCGCGGTGGCCGGCAGGCGGCCCCCGTCGCCCTCGGCGGGCAGGACACCGGCGGCGCGCAGGTCGGCGATCGACTCGCCGAGCATGACCCGCGCGGCGGCCTTGGCCAGCTGCGTGTTCGTGGCCTTGGAGACGAACGGCACCGTGCGCGACGCGCGCGGGTTGGCCTCGAGCACGTAGACCGTGTCGGAGCTGAGCGCGAACTGGATGTTGATCAGTCCGTGCACGCCCACACCGCGGGCGATCGCCTCGGTGGAGGCGCGGATCCTGTCGATCTCGGTGCTGCCGAGCGTGATCGGCGGCAGGGCGCAGGCCGAGTCGCCGGAGTGCACGCCGGCCTCCTCGATGTGCTCCATGACGCCGCCGAGGAAGAGCTCCTCGCCGTCGAACAGGGCGTCGACGTCGATCTCGACCGCGTCGTCGAGGAAGCGGTCGACCAGCACCGGACGGTCGGGCGAGATCTCGGTGGCGTTCTCGATGTAGGTCGAGAGCGACTCCTCGTCGTAGACGATCTCCATGCCACGACCGCCGAGCACGTAGGACGGGCGGACCAGGACCGGGTAGCCGATCTCGTCGGCGATCCGCTTGGCGCCCTCGAACGTGGTGGCGGTGCCGTGCTTCGGCGCGGGCAGCCCGGCGTCGGCCAGGACCTGCCCGAACGCGCCGCGCTCCTCGGCGAGGTCGATCGCCTCGGGCTGGGTGCCCACGATCGGCACACCGGCGGCCTTGAGCCCCGCGGCGAGGCCGAGCGGCGTCTGGCCGCCGAGCTGCACGACGACGCCCGCGACGGGACCGGCCTGCTGCTCGGCGTGCACGACCTCGAGCACGTCCTCCAGCGTGAGCGGCTCGAAGTAGAGCCGGTCGCTGGTGTCGTAGTCGGTGGAGACGGTCTCGGGGTTGCAGTTGACCATGATGGTCTCGTAGCCGGCCTCGGAGAGCGCCAGCGACGCGTGCACGCACGAGTAGTCGAACTCGATGCCCTGGCCGATGCGGTTCGGGCCCGAGCCGAGGATGATCACGGCCTCGCGCTCGCGCGGCTCGACCTCGGTCTCCTCGTCGTAGGACGAGTAGTGGTACGGGGTCTTCGCGGCGAACTCGGCGGCGCAGGTGTCCACCGTCTTGTAGACGGGGCGGACGCCCAGCGCGTGCCGGACGCCGCGGACGACCTCCTCGGAGAGCCCGCGGATGCGGCCGATCTGGGCGTCGGAGAAGCCGTGGCGCTTGGCGTGCTGGAGCAGCTCGGGCGTGAGGCGCTCGGCGGCGGTCACCTCGGCGGCGACCTCGTTGAGCAGGGCCAGCTGGTCGACGAACCACGGGTCGATCGCGGTGGCCTCGAAGACCTCGTCGGGCGTGGCGCCGGCGCGCAGCGCGTCCATGACCTCGCGCAGGCGGCCGTCGTGCGGCACCGAGGCGGACTTCAGCAGCGCCTCCTTGTCGAGGTCGACCCACTCGCGCTCCCACGAGAACACCGCGTCGGGGCGCTCGAGCGAGCGGAGGGCCTTCTGCAGCGCCTCGGTGAAGTTGCGGCCGATGGCCATGGCCTCACCGACGGACTTCATGTGGGTGGTGAGCGTGGCGTCCGCGGCCGGGAACTTCTCGAACGCGAACCGCGGCACCTTGACGACGACGTAGTCCAGGGTCGGCTCGAAGCTGGCCGGGGTCTCCTGCGTGATGTCGTTCGGGATCTCGTCGAGCGTGTAGCCGATGGCGACCTTGGCGGCGATCTTGGCGATCGGGAAGCCGGTGGCCTTCGACGCGAGCGCCGACGAGCGCGAGACGCGCGGGTTCATCTCGATGACGACGATGCGGCCGTCCACGGGGTTGACCGCGAACTGGATGTTGCAGCCGCCGGTGTCTACGCCGACCTCACGGATGACGCCGATCGAGATGTCGCGCAGACGCTGGTACTCGACGTCGGTGAGGGTCATCGCCGGGGCGACGGTGATCGAGTCGCCGGTGTGGACGCCCATGGGGTCGAGGTTCTCGATGGAGCAGACGATCACCACGTTGTCGGCGGTGTCGCGCATGACCTCGAGCTCGTACTCCTTCCAGCCGAGGATCGACTCCTCCAGGAGCACCTCGGTGGTGGGGCTGAGCGCCAGGCCGCTGCCGGCGATGCGCAGCAGGTCCTCGTGGTTGTACGCCAGGCCGGAGCCGGAGCCGCCCATCGTGAACGAGGGCCGCACGAC
>JBEVDF010000339.1:0-9085 GCA_040514145.1 Aeromicrobium sp. | reverse complement strand
TCCGACCCGCAGCGGGGCCAGGAGCGACACCATCACGGCGTTGACGTGGAACAACGGCAGGATCAGCAGGCAGTGGGATTCGGAGTCCAGCTCCAGGTGGCGCGCCATCGTGTCCGACATCGCGTCGACGTTCGCGTGGCTGAGCATGACGCCCTTGGGGCGGCCGGTGGACCCGCTCGTGTAGACCAGCAGTGCCAGGTCGTCCGGCGCGATCTCGACCGAGGCGGCGCCCGTGGGAGTGCCCGTGGTGAGGGAATCCACGGTGACGGGTAGGGCGCCGCCGGTCGGTGAGTCGTCGCTCTCGACGACGATGAGGCGAGCGCCGGAGTCGCTCACCTGGTGGGTGGCCTCCACGTCCGTGAAGGCCGGGTTCACGGGCGTCGCGACGCCGCCGAGACGCCAGGCGGCGAACAGGCACACGACCAGGTCCACCCGGTTGGGCAGCATGACCGCCAGCACGTCGCCGCGCCTGAAGCCCTCCTGCGTCAGCCGGCCCGCCACCGCGTCGACGCGACGGTCGAGCTCGGTGAAGGTGAGGGACAGTCGGTCGTCCGCGACGGCCGGCGCGGCTCCGTGCCGCTCGGCCAGAGCGTCCGCCAGGTACGGCAGGGTCATCAGGCGTCCTCCCAGTCTCGTCTCTGTGACGTGAACCACACTCGTGGACGCTAAAGCAGCCTCACCGTCAACTTCACCTGCGTTTCGGCAGAACTTTGGACCGGGAACTGTGCACAGCGGACAAAGCCGCGGGCTCGGGAGGGGTTCCTTGTCTCCGGCGCACAAGTTGCTGCCGAGTCTTGTCACTTCGGCCCATGCGAGGTCCACACTGGGGCCATGACGGAGGTCACGTGGTGGGGTCACTCGTTCGTCACGGTCGAGCTGCCGGGCGCCACCGTGGTGACGGACCCGCTGATGTCCCGCCGGTTGTTCCACGTGCGGCGCTCCTCCCCGCCCCCACCGGCGGACGCCACGCGCGCCGATCTCGTGCTGATCTCGCACCTGCACCACGACCACCTGCATGTGCCGACCCTGCGGCGGTTCGACGACGCCGTGCCGATCGTGGTGCCGCGCGGTGCCGTCAAGGCCGTGCGCTCGCTCGAGCGCCTCGCGACGATCGAGGTCGTGCCGGGCGACCGGCTCACCGTCGCCGGGGTGGACATCGAGGTGCTGCCCGCCCGTCACGACGGCCGCCGCGACAAGCGGCCGGGCGCCGCGGAGGCGACGTCGCTGGGGTTCAGGTTCGGCCGGGGCGGGACCACCTGTTGGTACCCGGGCGACACCGGTCCGATGGACTTCGGGGCCGTTCGACCGGTCGACCTCGCGCTCGTGCCGATCGGTGGCTGGGGACCGTCCCTGGGCGACGGGCACCTCGATCCGGAGCAGGCGGTCGAGGCGGTCCGCGCGGTGGGCGCCCGCTGGATCGTCCCGGTCCACCACGGCACGTACTGGCCGGTGGTGCTGCGATCCTCCGGCCCCACCCACGAGCAGTGGTTCCAGCGACCCGCGTCACGGTTCCGCGCCGCTGCCGTGGGCGCCGGGCTGGGCTCGCACGTCGTGATGCCGCCGATGGGTGTCCGCACGCCCCTGCCGCGTGGGAGCATGCCGGTGTGAGCCAGTTCACACCCGTCGGGTGGGCTGCTGCGCCGGTGGCCCCTCCACGGCGGTCCCGCTGGATCCCCCGCGTGCCCGACCTCCTGCAGGCCCTGTGGTCGGTCGTGGTCACCGCGGTCGCGGTGACCCTCGGCCTGCTCGTCGTGGGCGAGGAGGTCTACGACCAGATCGAGCTGGTCCTCGTCGTGATCGTGGCGATGTTCCTCGTGGACGTCGTCCTCGCCACCCCGTTGCGGCTGCTCGCCTCGCGCGGCAGCGTGCTGCTGGCGATGCTGCTGGGCCTGGGCGCCCAGGTGCTCGTGCTCGGCGCCGCGATCAGCGTGGGCGCGCGATCGGTCCTGTCCGTCGGGGAGACCGTCGTCGTCCTGCTGGTCGCGTCGGCGGTGATGGCCGTCGGGCGCTGGTTCTCCGGGGCGACCGACAGCGGCTACGTGGTCGGTGCCGCCACCGCACGGACCTCGCGTGCCCTGCGCGCTCGGCCGGACGCCGACAGCCGCGGTCTGCTCGTCGTGCAGCTCGACGGACTGGCGCTGCCGGTCCTGCGGCGAGCGATCGCGGGCGGCCAGGCGCCGAACATCGCCCGCTGGATCGGCTCGAGCCACACGCTGACCGGGTGGTGGGCGACGATCCCCTGCACGACGCCGGCCAGCATGGCCGGGTTCCTGCACGGGAGCCCCGACGTACCCGCCTTCCGGTGGTGGGACCGCCGGTCGGGCCGACTGCTCGCGGCCGGCAACCCGGCCGACTCGCGCCTCGTCGAGTCGCGGTTCCCCGCCGGCTCGGGGCTGCTGACCGACGGGAGCGCGATCAGCACGACGTACACCGGCGGCTCGTCACGGGCCTACCTCACGATCAGCAAGGCGACCCGCGCCCGCGACCTGGGCTCGGGCTCGGCCTACCTCGCCTTCTTCATCCGGCCGTTCCTGCTGCCCGGGGCCCTCATCATGACCATCGGCGAGGTGATCAAGGAGCTGCACCAGGGCTACCGGCAGCGGGCTCGCGACGTGCAGCCGCGCATCCCCCGCAAGGGCGGCTACGTGTTCCTGCGGGGCGTCACGAACGTGCTGCTGCGCAAGCTCAACCTGTCGCTCGTCGCCGAGGAGATGGCCAGCGGTTCGCCGCTGATCTTCGTGGACTTCGTCGACTACGACGAGATCGCCCACCACGCGGGTCCGGAGCGGCCCGAGGCGATGCGCGCGATCGAGGGCCTCGACGGCGTGCTCGCGGCGCTCGAGGATGTCGCCAGGTCGGTCGCCACGCCCTACGACCTGGTGCTGGTGTCGGACCACGGCCAGAGCCTCGGCGCCCCGTTCTCCCAGCTGACGGGCTACTCGTTCCCCGACCACGTGGCGGCACTCATGCGCCCCGACCGGGGCGGGGCCTCGCTGCTCACCACGACCGGCGGCGGCGAGGAGCTCGGCCCCCTCAACGCCCTGGCGTCCTCCGTCGTCGGTGAGGGGAAGCGCCAACCGGAGAAGGTCGTGTCCGACTCCACCGACCCCGAGGTCGTCGTCACCGGCGGAGGCAACCTCGGGATGGTGTGGTTCCCGCGGCTGGAGTCACGGCCCTCGCTCTCGGAGGTCGACGCCGCGTGGCCGCGGCTCGTGCCGGGCCTGCTGGCCAGTCCCGGCGTGGGTCTGGTGATGTCGACCGACGACACGGGCACCCCGCTCGTCCTGGGACCCGACGGGACACGGAGCCTCGGGCCGGACGGTGCGTCCTCGGGGAACGACCCCCTGCGCGGCTACCCGTCGCGCACGGCCCACGACCTCGTCCGGCTGCACGGGCTCGCCGACTCCGGAGACCTCGTGGTGATCTCCACCGTCGACGAGGACGGCGGCATTCACGCCTTCGAGGGTCAGGTCGGGTCGCACGGAGGCATCGGCGGACCGCAGAACCACGCCGTGCTCATCCACCCCCGCGACTGGAAGATCGATCCCGAGCTCGCCGAGCACGTGCCCGAGCTGGGCGACTCCCCCGTCATCGTCGGCGCCTGGAACGTCCACCGTCAGCTGCGTGCCTGGGTCGACGAGGCATGACCGGCGAGATGGCGCGGCTGGAGCGCTGGGTCACCCACGGCGGCACCTGCCGCGTGGTGGAGCTCGACGCCGCCGAGGCCGATGTCGTGCTGTGCCGGTGTGACGGCGGCGAGGAGGTCGAGCGGTTCCGGACGAGCGACCCCGCCGTGATCGACTGGGTGCGCCGCCGGGCGGACTGACGTCAGAAGGCGGCGCGGATCGCCCCGACCGGACGTCCCGCGCCCAGTACCGCGCGCTCGCGCAGCGACTCCACCGCCTCGTGGTCCACGCCGTCTCCCGCGAAGGCGCCGAGCGCGTCGAGAGCGGCCACCAGGACCGGCGCGAGCGGACGCTCCGCCCCGTCGAGCACCTTGAACGCGACGGCTCGCCCGTCGGGCAGGCCCGCAGCGAAGATGCCGTCGGCGCCGTCCTTCGCCACGAGTCCGGGCACCGCGCGCATCAGCGTGGTCGTGGGGCGCTGTCCGCCGGCGACCATGTCGGGGTGTGCCGCCATCGCGCGCGCCACCCGCGCCTCGGCCGAGTCGGGCGCCTGCCGCGGCGCTGAGGCGATCCGCCCGAACCCGCGCGCCAGGCCCGCCACCGTGGTGGCGAACAACGGGGCACCGCAGCCGTCGACCGTCTCGGTCGTGACGGGCACGCCGGTGAACTCGCCGATCGTCTCGCGGATCGCGCGCTGCAGCGGGTGGCTGGGCTCCAGGTAGGTCTCGGTGTCCCACCCGGCCGTGACGCACGTGAGCAGCATGGCGGCGTGCTTGCCCGAGCAGTTCTGGCTGATCTGCTCGGGGCCCTGGCCGCTCGCCAGCCAGTCGCGCATCGCGGTCGATCCCCACGGCAGGTCGGGGGTGTTGCGCAGCGCCCGCTCGTCGAGCCCCGCCCGGGCGAGGATCGCGAGTGCACCGGCGATGTGGTCGGGCTCGCCGTTGTGGCTCGCGGCGGCCAGCGCCATGAGGCGCCCGGGCAGGTCGAGTCCGTGGCGGACCATCGCGACGGCCTGGAACGGCTTGACGCTGGAGCGCGGCCACATCGTGACCTCCGGATCGCCGAGGGTCAGCACGGGTGCGCCGTCAGCGGCGAAGGCCACGAGGTGGCCCAGGTGGACGGATTCGACGAGATCGCCGCGCACGACGTGTGCCAGCGGGGCGGCGGTCCGGGTCGAGACGTCGTCGGGGAAGGCGGCTGCAGTCGTCACCTTCGGAGGATAGCCACGGCGTCGCGCTCCGGCTTTGGGACACTGGTGGGGTGAGAGTCTCGACGAAGTCCGACTATGCGCTGCGTGCGCTGATCGAGTTGGCGGCCGAACCGGGCGACAAGCCCGTCACCGCCGACGAGTTGGGACGGCGTCAGGACATCCCCCACGGCTTCCTCCAGTCGATCCTGGGCGACCTGCGCAAGGCGGGCATCCTGATCTCCCAGCGCGGCCAGTCCGGCGGCTGGCGCATGGCGCGCCCCGCCTACGCCGTCACCGTCGCCGACGTCTTCCGAGCCGTCGACGGCCCGATCGTGTCCGTGTACGGCGTGCGCCCCGAGGCCGTGGAGTACAACGGGCGCGCCGAGATCCTCAAGCCCGTGTGGATCGCCGCACGCGACGCCCTGCGCGAGGTGCTGGAGACCGTCACGATCGAGCAGCTGGCCGAGGGCGAGCTCCCGTCGTCGGTCATGAAGCGAACCGAGCACATCGAGGCCTGGCGCTCCCGCTGACATCACGGGTCACACACGACACACGGACCCCACTAGCCACGAACGTCCCGGCTGTCTATCATGGGCACGTTGGCAACACCCCTCGATGAAAGCGGTGCGGGTGAGACCCTCTTCCGAAGACGCTCGGCTCCAGGCCCTGCACGACCTCGACGTACTCGACACCCCGCCCGAGGAGCGCTTCGACCAGATCGTCCGCCTGGCGCAGCGGATCTTCGACGTACCGACGGTCGCGGTCAACCTCGTCGACGCGGACCGCCAGTTCACCAAGTCGGCCGTGGGCCACCCGCTCGGCGACCGCCCCCGCGACGAGTCCTTCTGCTCCCACACGGTCGCGGCGCAGGAGACCGTGATCGTGCGCGACGCCCGTCTCGACGAGCGCTTCGCCCATCACCCCGACGTGGTGGACGACGGCGACCTGCGCTTCTACGTCGGCCAGCCCCTCGCTGCGCCGTCGGGCGAGATGGTCGGCGCACTGTGCCTCGTCGACGACCATCCGCGCGACCTGAGCGAAGCCGACCTGAGCGTCCTCGCTGACCTCGGGCACTGGGTGGAGCGCGAGCTCGCCTCGGACGACGACGAGCGGCAGGCCCGCGAGGTCCAGCGCCGCCTGCTGCCCTACCGCCCGCTCGAGATGGACGGGTACGCGATGGCCGGCTGCTGCCTGCCCGCCCGGCACGTCGGCGGCGACTACTTCGACTGGTCGATGGTCAGCGATCGACTCCAGGTCGTCCTCGCCGACGTCATGGGCAAGGGCATGACCGCTGCCGTCCTCACCGCGGGCATCCGGGCGATGATGCGGGGTGCCGCGCCGTTCGAGTCGATCGAGGGGGCCGTCTACCGCACGGCCGCGGGCATGGCCGACGACTTCACCGAGACGGGCACGTTCGCCACGATGTTCGCGTGCCGGATCGAGCCGGCGACCGGCGAGATGGACTTCGTCGACGCGGGACACGGCCTCGCGCTCATCGTGCCGCCGCACGGAGAGCCGCGGCGCCTCCGGTCGCGGGACCTGCCGCTGGGGGTGATCACCGACGACACCTGGACCGCGCACCGCGAGCGCCTCGCGCCCGGCGAGACGCTCATGCTCGTGAGCGACGGGATCTTCGACATCGTCGAGGACGAGGACGCGGCCGACGAGATGGCGACGTCCATCGTGCAGGACGGGAACGATCCGCAGTCGGCCGTCGCCCGCATCGAGGAGTACGCGCGCACGCACGATCTCGACGACGACATCACCGCCGTGGTGATCCGGAGGCTGCCCGCATGATCCGTCAGCTCGTCGTCCGGACCCTCGTGGTCCTGACCCTGCTCGCGGGCACGTCGTACGTCGTGTGGCGCTGGGGCTGGTCGGTCAACTGGGAGAACTGGTGGATCGCCGTGCCGCTCGCGGCCGCCGAGACCTACGCGCTCATCGACGCGTACCTGTTCGGCCTGACCGTGTGGCGGATCAAGCGACGCGGCGAGGCCCCTCCCCCGCCGGACGACGCCACGGTCGACGTGTTCATCACGACCTACAACGAGCCGGTCGAGATGGTCATGGCGACGGCGCAGGCCGCCCAGCAGATCACGTTCCCGCACCGCACCTGGATCCTCGACGACGGCAATCGCCTCGAGCTCGCGGCGGCGGCCGCGGACCTGGGCGTCGGCTACCTCGTGCGCAGCGACGACTGGACCGACCGGCCCCGGCACGCGAAGGCCGGCAACCTCAACAACGCCCTGTTCGCGACCGATGGAGAGTTCATGCTCATCCTGGACGCCGACCAGGTGCCCGACCCGTCGATCCTCGACCGGACGCTCGGCTGGTTCCGCGATCCCGAGGTCGCGCTCGTGCAGACGCCGCAGTGGTTCACGAACGTCACGGACGCCGACCCGCTGGGCAGCCAGGCGCCGCTGTTCTACGGCCCGATCCAGCAAGGCAAGGACGGCTGGAACGCCGCCTTCTTCTGCGGCTCCAACGCCGTCCTGCGCCGCGAGGCCCTCATGCAGCTGGGCATCGTCGGCTACGTCCGCGAGGTCGAGAGCGCGGTCGAGGACGCGCTCCGGGCGTCGCAGCGCATCCTCGGCGGCGCCGCCCGGCGGGCGCGACGCATGCACCCCGAGCTGGCCGGCGACCTCGAGGAGCTGCGCTCGGCCGCGCACCGCTCGCTCAAGGACCTGCGCGGCGGCGCCCAGATCGCGGAGGTGACCTACGACTTCCAGCAGGCCGTCGAGCGCGCGAGTCGCGGCGCCGTCGGGCGCGACCTGGCCGGCATCCAGGAGGACCTCGACCTCATCGCGTCCCTGCCCGTGGCGCTCGACCACGAGGTCGGCGCGCTCGTCGTGGACGACGTGGCCCTGGATCAGCTGGCCGACCGCGAGTGGAGCCCGCTCGGCGCGATCGAGTCCGTTCGGTCGCTCATCCGCGCGGTCGACGTGGACCGGGCCGACGAGGCGCAGCCGATGATGCCGCTCGCGACGGTCTCGGTGACCGAGGACATGGCCACGTGCATGCGGCTGCACGCCCTGGGCTGGAAGTCGGTCTACCACCACGAGATCCTGGCCCACGGCCTCGCCCCCGAGGACCTGCGCACGATGCTGCAGCAGCGCCTGCGCTGGGCCCAGGGCACGCTGCAGGTGCTGCTGCGCGAGAACCCGCTCGCGCAGCGCGGCCTCACCCTCGCGCAGCGGCTCATGTACTTCGGCACGATGTGGAGCTACCTGTCGGGCTTCGCGGCCGTCATCTTCATGGCCGCGCCGGTCTTCTACCTGTGCTTCGGCGTGTTGCCGGTGAACGCGTACGGCCTCGAGTTCCTCGAGCGCTTCGTGCCGTACTTCGTGCTCAATCAGCTCCTGTTCTTCGTCATCGGCTACGGCGTCAAGACGTGGCGCGGCCACCAGTACAGCCTCGCGCTGTTCCCGCTGTGGATCCGGGCGTGCACCACCGCGGCGGCCAACGTCTTCCTCAAGCGACCGCTCGGCTTCGTCGTCACGCCGAAGACCCGGCAGGCCGGCGGCAGGTTCCCGTGGCGCCTCGTGTGGCCGCAGCTGACCGCGACCGTCATCCTGCTCGCGGCGTGCGTGATCGGTGTGGTGCGCTTGTGGACCGGCGACGCGACCAGCACGATCGGTACGGTCGTGAACATCGTGTGGGTCGCCTACGACCTGCTCGTCATGAGCATCATCTTCCGCGCGGCCCTCTACCGGCCCGCCGACCTCACAGAGGAGCCCGCATCGTGATCGACATCGCCAGGACCACCGAGGACGGCGTCACCGTCCTGCGCTGCGACGGCCGGCTGACGATGGTGGCGGCCCCGCGCCTGCGCACCGTCCTCGACGAGGTCGTCGCCGACGGGGGCCACCGCATCGTCGTGGACCTGTCCGCCACGACGTTCGTCGACTCGTCGGGGCTCGGCGCCCTCGTCCACGGCCTCAAGGCCACCCGCGTCGCGGGCGGCGACCTGCGGATCGCCGGCGCATCCGACCAGGTCCTGGCCGTCCTGCGGCTGACGAACCTCAACCGGGTCCTGCGGCCCTACGCCGATGTCGCGGAGGCCAGCAGTGAGTGGTGACGAGCTGCGACTCGACGGGTGGGCGGTCCCGTCCGGGCTCGAGGCACTCCACGAGCTGTGTGAGCAGGGCCGCGAGGCCTGGCCCGCCGTGTCGGCCGAGGCCTTCATGGTGATGGAGACCGCCGTCATCGAGATCGCCGGCAACGTCGTCGAGCACGGCCGGCCCGTCGGGCACGTGCGCTGGACGTTCGC
>JBEVDF010000152.1:0-12547 GCA_040514145.1 Aeromicrobium sp. | reverse complement strand
CGTCGCGCTGCACGAACACGGGGTCGGCTCCGACTGGGCGCGCACGTGCGAGCCCGGCGACAAGGTCGGCCTGCTCGAGCCGCACGGCCTCTACCGCCCGCCGGCCGACGCCACGCGGCAGGTGCTCGTGTGCGATCTGACTGGAGTCCCGGCGCTCGCGCGGATCCTGCGCGGTCTCGAGCCCGGCATCCACGCCGACGTGCACGTGGTGGTCAAGGACGCGTCCGACGAGGTCCCGCTGCCGTCGGCCGGCGACGTGACGGTGCAGTGGCAGGTCGTCGAGAACGACCACGACATCCCTGAGGCCCTCGAGGCCGCCCTGCGCCAGCGCGACCTGCCCGCCGATCCGTCGGGCCGGTACGTCTGGCTCGCGGGCGAGGCGCGCGCCGGACGTGCCGCGCGCAAGCTGCTGCGCCGCGATCTCGGCTGGCCGCAGGTCTCCTTCTACACGTGCGGCTACTGGCAGATCGATGCCGAGAAGTGGAACGCGCGCTACGAGAAGGTCGCCGAGCAGGTGCAGGCGAAGGCCATGGCGGCCTACCAGCGCGCCGGCGAGGACGAGGGCGCCTACCTCGACGAGCTCGACGACATCTACGAGTCCGTCGGCCTCTGAGACCGCCGACCTCAGGCGACCCAGGACGTGGGGCGAGCCGGGGTGATGAGCAGGGGCATGCCGGCCTCGGCGGGGGTGCGGTTGCCCTTCTTGTGGTTGCAGCGCAGGCACGCGGCGACGGCGTTCTCCCAGGTGAGGGTGCCGCCACGCGAGCGGGGGATGATGTGGTCGACGGTCTCGGCCGAGCCACCGCAGTAGGCGCAGCGGCGATCGCGGGCCTTGATCGCGCTCTTGGTGCACAGGTGGCTGCGACGGTGCATCCAGCGGGCCACGACATAGCGCACGAGCCGCAGGACCCGGGGGCGCGGGAACGGGCCGAACGACTCGTCCGCGGCCTCCTCGATGACCGCGACCTCGCGTACGAGCATCTTGATGGCGTGGCGCAGGGACACGCGCTGCAGTGGTTCGTAGCTCGCGTTGAGCACCAAGACGTCACCTGCGGTCATGGGCGCGCCCCTTTCCGAGACGAAGCGTAACCGCGCGAGAGGCATTTTCGGGAGCGCTGGGCGTCGAAACGTGCAAGTGACCATCCGCCCCTAAGGTGGACTCCGTGACCCAGGCGCAACTGTTCGAGGGATACGGACCCGTCGCGGGCTATGACGAGATGTACGGCGACGAGGGCCTTCGCGACCTCTACACCTCCGTCCACGCGGCCTTCGGGAAGATGCCTCCCGAGGAGGTGCGCCAGCGCGCCGACGGGCTCGCGTCGTCCTACCTCGAGCAGGGCATCACCTTCGGTGTCGCAGGCGAGGAGCGGCCGTTCCCGCTCGACATCGTGCCCCGCATCATCGAGGCCGACGCGTGGGACGAGGTCGAGTCCGGCGTCAAGCAGCGCGTCAAGGCGCTCGAGGCGTTCTTGGCCGACGCGTACGGCGCGGGCGAGCTCTTCCGCGACGGCGTGGTCCCGCGAGAGACCGTCGTCACCTCGAGCCACTACCACCGCGTCGTCGCCGGCATCGACCCCGCGAACGGCGTGCGCATCCACGTCGCGGGCATCGACCTGATCCGCGACGGCAACGGCGACTTCCGCGTCCTGGAGGACAACGCGCGCGTGCCCTCGGGCGTCTCCTACGTGATGACGAACCGCCGCGCGATGTCCAGTGGCCTGCCCGAGGTCTTCGCCGACCACCGCATCCGCCCGGTCGCTCGCTACTCGCGCCAGCTCCTGTCGGCGCTGCGCGCCGCGGCCCCCGCCGGCGTCAGCGAGCCGACCGTCGTGGTGCTCACCCCGGGCGTCTACAACTCCGCGTACTTCGAGCACACCCTGCTGGCCCGCACGATGGGCGTCGAGCTCGTCGAGGGCCGCGACCTGGTGTGCCACGGCGGGCGCGTCATGATGCGCACCACCGACGGCCTGGCCCCGGTGCACGTGATCTACCGCCGCATCGACGACGAGTTCCTCGACCCGCTGGCGTTTCGCGCCGACTCCGCCCTCGGCGTCCCCGGCCTCATCAACGCCGCGCGCGCCGGCAACGTCACGATCGCGAACGCGGTCGGCAACGGCGTGGCCGACGACAAGCTGCTCTACACCTACGTGCCCGACCTGATCCGTTACTACCTCCACGAGGAGCCGATCCTGCGCAACGTCGACACGTGGCGCTGCGGCGACGCCGACCAGCGCGAGGAGGTGCTCGACCGGCTCCACGAGCTCGTGCTCAAGCCCGTCGACGGCTCCGGCGGCAAGGGCATCGTGATCGGCCCCGCGGCCACCACGGAGGAGCTCGACGAGCTGCGCGCCAAGGTGATCGCGGCGCCCCGCGACTGGATCGCCCAGCCCGTCGTCTCGCTGTCCACCGTGCCCACGCTCGTCGAGGACGGGATCCGTCCCCGCCACGTCGACCTGCGCCCGTTCGCCGTCAATGACGGTGACGACGTGTGGGTGCTGCCCGGCGGCCTGACCCGCGTGGCCCTGCCCGAGGGCGAGCTGATCGTGAACTCCAGCCGCGGTGGCGGCTCGAAGGACACGTGGGTGCTGGCCCGGCCCACCGAGCCCATCGAGGAGCCCGATGACCTCGAGCCGGTGTCCCAGACCCAGACGATGGCGCCGATCAACGCACCGCTGAGGGGTGAGGCCTGATGCTCAGCCGGATCGGCGAGTCGCTCTTCTGGATCGGCCGCTACCTCGAGCGCGCCGACGACACCGCGCGCCTGCTCGACGTGCAGATGCAGATGCTGGTCGAGGACCCCGCCATCGACGAGGTCACCAGCTGCCAGCAGCTGTTCGCGGTCATGGGCCTCGAGGACTTCGGGGGCGTCCCCAACCGCTGGTCGATGCTCGACCTGCTCGCCTACGACCAGAAGTCGCCGAGCTCGATCGCGTCGGTCATCGGCTCGATGCGCGAGGCGGCCCGCAGCGCTCGCGAGACCCTCTCCACCGACGTGTGGTCGGCGATCAACACCACGTGGCAGGGCGTCCCCGCAGCCACGTCGATGCGCCCGGCCGAGATGTTCAACTGGGTCCGCCGCCGCACCGCGATGATCGCCGGCACCGCCGACGACTCCATGCCGCGCGACCAGGGCTGGTACTTCTACGTGCTGGGCCGCAACATCGAGCGCACCGACATGACCGCGCGGCTGCTCTCCACCGCGGCCAGCGCCGGGGCGTCGGGCATCGCGTGGCAGAACACGCTGCGAGCCTGCGGCGGCTACGAGAGCTTCCTGCGCACCTATCGCGGCATCGAGCGTGACAGCGCCGCGGCCGAGTACCTGCTGCTCGACCGCTGGTTCCCGCGGTCACTGGTGTCCAGCCTGGGCGAGGCCGAGCGGGCCCTGACCCGGCTCGACGTCACGGGGCGCCGCGCCGGGTTCTCCGACGAGGCCCTGCGCCTGCTCGGCCGGGCCCGCACCGAGATCGAGTACCGGCCGCTCGGCGAGATCCTCGAGACCATGCCGGTCGAGATGGAGCGCCTGCAGCGCGCGTGCTCGGCGGCGAGCGACGCGATCACGGCGCGGTACTTCGCCCAGGAGGACTGGCACAGCTGGAGAGGACGGGTGTCGTTGTGAGCGAGCACCAGCGAGTGAACGAGGGGTGCCCGGCATCATGAGCCTGCGC
The DNA here is from genome assembly GCA_040514145.1 of Aeromicrobium sp. GTDB lineage: Bacteria > Actinomycetota > Actinomycetes > Propionibacteriales > Nocardioidaceae > Aeromicrobium. The sequence continues at coordinate 8,882 of JBEVDF010000152.1, read as the reverse complement.
ATGAGGGTCCGCCACGCGACCACCTACACCTACTCCGAGCCCACCATGGCCTCCTACAGCGAGGCCCGGCTGACGCCGCAGACCACCACCGACCAGTACGTGCGGCGCACGCGCCTGGAGATCGCGCCCACGGCGTGGTCGCAGGAGTACCGCGACTACTGGGGCGCCATGGTGACGGCGTTCGAGGTCACCGACCCGCACGACGAGCTCAGGGTGGTGGCCACCTCGGTGGTCGACACCGCCGACCCGGCCGAGCCCGGAGAGTCGATCGGCTGGGACGCGCTCGACGCGAACACCCTCGACCGCTACTGCGAGTTCGTGCACCAGCAGGACAAGGTGCGCCCCGCGCCGTCGCTCGTGGCCGAGTTGGACGCGATCCGCGCCGACGCGGCCACGCCGGGCGTCTACGTGGAGCGGGTCGTGGAGCTGCTGCGCACCCGCGTCACGCGGCTCGTGGGGGCGACGCACGTCAGCGCCACGTCGCAGGAGGCGTGGGAGACCGGCAAGGGTGTCGCGCACGACATCACCCACATCGCGATCGGCGCCCTGCGCCACGCGAAGATCCCGGCGCGCTTCGTGGCCGGCTACGTCCACCCCGAGGCCGACCCCCAGGTCGACGCCCCGGTCGCCTCCGAGCCGCACGCGTGGCTCGAGTGGTGGGACGGCCGCTGGGTGGGGTGGGACGTCACGAACGGCGAGGCCCCCGGCGAGCGTCACATCGTGGTCTCGCGCGGCCGCGACTTCGACGACAACCCCAATCTGCGCGGCATCTACTCCACCGACGGCGAGGTCAGCACGACCGTCGAGGTCGAGATCACCCGCTTGGCCTGAGGCTCGCAGTGGAAGTTTCCCCGGTTAACAGGGGAAACCACCACAGAGCGGGGAAAGGTTTCCCCGCATAGCGGTGGGAAACCCAGTTAACCGGGGAAACTTCGCGCCGACGCGTGCCGGTCGCCGGGGGTACCAAGGCGCCCTACGGTGGAACCCATGAGCACCGACTGGACCCGCAACCGCGTTCCCGAGACCCATCGCCCGTGGCAGGCCGACGCCGATCGCTACCAGGGCCTGGAGTACCGCCGCGTGGGCCGGTCGGGGCTGCTGCTGCCGCCGATCAGCCTCGGGCTGTGGTGGAACTTCGGCGACAACCGCACGTTCGACACCCAGCGCGAGATCCTGCGGCACGCGTTCGACCTCGGCATCACGCACTTCGACCTGGCCAACAACTACGGCCCCCCGCACGGCTCGGCCGAGGAGAACTTCGGCCGGATGATGCGCGGCGACTTCGCGCCCTACCGCGACGAGCTGATCATCTCCACGAAGGCCGGCTGGGACATGTGGCCCGGGCCGTACGGGTTCCTCGGCTCGCGCAAGTACCTGCTGGCCAGCCTCGACGCGTCGCTCGCGCGGATGGGCCTGGACCACGTCGACATCTTCTACTCGCACCGCGCCGATCCCGACACCCCCGTGGAGGAGACCGTGGGCGCGCTCGACACCGCCGTGCGCCAGGGCAAGGCGCTCTACGTCGGCATCTCGTCCTACTCGGCCGAGCGCACGCGCCGCGCCGCGGAGGTCGCCGCCGACCTCGGCACGCCGCTGGTCATCCACCAGCCCGCCTACTCGATGGTCAACCGCTGGGTCGAGGACGAGCTCTTCGACACCCTCGAGGACACCGGCATGGGCTCGATCGCGTTCACGCCGCTGGCGCAGGGCCTGCTGACCGACCGCTACCTCGGCGACGAGCCGGTCGAGCGCTCCGGCGGGCGGTCGTCGTTCGACGACTCGATCGTCGAGGCGAACCGCGACCGGCTGCGCGGCCTGGCCGAGGTGGCCCGCGAGCGCGGGCAGTCGCTCGCCCAGCTGGCGATCGCGTGGGTGCTGAGGCCCGGAGCCGCCACGTCGGCCCTCATCGGGGCCTCCAGCACGAAGCAGCTCGACGAGAACATCGCCGCCGCGGCGCACACGAGCTTCACGGCCGAGGAGCTCGAACGGATCGACGAGCTGGTCGGCCACGACGCCGACGCCAGAGTCGATCTGTGGGGCGGTTCTGCCCACATCGTGTAACTCTGAGTGACCCCACGCCGAAACTCAGGTTTTCTCGCTTAGGCTCTGGGCCATGGAGAAGACCGTCGCGGCGCACGCGCACGAGCTGACGAAGACCTACGGCAAGGGCGATGCGCAGGTCCGAGCGCTCGACGGCGTCTCGATCGAGATCTACGAGGGCGAGTTCACCGCGGTGATGGGACCGTCGGGCTCGGGCAAGTCCACGCTCATGCACTGCATGGCCGCGCTCGACACCCCCGACTCCGGCCGCGTGACGATCGGCCCCACCACGCTGGCCAAGCTCGACGACAAGGCGCTCACCGTGATGCGCCGCGAGAAGATCGGGTTCGTCTTCCAGGCGTTCAACCTCGTGCCCACGCTGACGGCCGAGGAGAACATCCTGCTGCCGCTGTCGATCGCGAACCGCAAGCCCGACGCGAAGTGGTACAGCAACGTCATCGAGGCCGTCGGGCTGGCCGACCGCCTCAAGCACCGCCCCAACGAGATGTCCGGCGGTCAGCAGCAGCGCGTGGCCTGCGCCCGCGCGCTCGTCAGCCGCCCGGCGATCGTCTTCGCCGACGAGCCCACCGGCAACCTCGACTCCACCTCGGGCGCCGAGGTGCTCTCCTTCCTGCGCCGCAGCGTGGACGAGTTCGGCCAGACGATCGTCATGGTCACCCACGACCCCGTCGCGGCCAGCTACACCGACCGCGTGGTCTACCTCGCCGACGGCCGCGTGGTCTCCGAGCTGCGTGAGCCCACGGCCGAGAAGGTCCTCGAGCGCATGAGCGTGGTGCAGCGCAGGATCGGCGCGTGACGTGCGACGAGTCACTTGGCGCAACCTCGTCGCCCGCAAGGTCCGCCTGTTCCTGAGCGCGTTCGCGATCGTGCTGGGCATCGCGTTCCTCTCGGGGTCGCTGGTGTTCACCGACACGATCGGCCGCAGCTTCGACCAGATCGCCTACGGCACCGTCACCGACGTGGCCGTGCGCCCGGTGACCGGCGACGGCGACGCCATCGCGATGCAGGTCAACCGCGAGGCCCGCAAGATCCCGGCCTCCTACGTCGAGCAGATCGCCGCGCTGCCCGACGTCCAGCAGGTGCAGGGAGCCGTCAACGGCGGCGGCCTGTTCGTGGTGAAGAAGAACAACCGGCTGCTGGGCGGCACGGGCGCCCCCACGATCGCCCTCAACGCGGGGCCGGAGGACCGGATCCCCAACGCCGCCGGACAGCAGATCCTGACGTGGGACCAGGGCCGCCCGCCCGCGAAGGAGGGCGAGGTCGCGCTCGACGCCCGCTCGGCCGAGGTGGCCGGCTACGCGCTCGGTGACACCGTCAAGATCGCCCTGCCGTCGGACCCGCCGATCCTCAAGGCGAAGCTGGTCGGCATCTTCGGGTTCACCTCCGGTGGACTCGCGGGCGCCACCCTGGTGATCTTCGACGACGTGAGCGCGCAGAAGTACTTCCTCGACGGCGAGGACGCCTACAGCGTCATCCAGATCGAGGCCAGGCCCGGCGCCACCCAGCGCCAGGTCGCCGACCAGGTCGCGAAGGTCATCCCCGAGGGCACCGAGGCCGTCACGGGTGCCGCGGTGGCCGAGGAGTCCAAGGACCTCTTCGACCAGCTGCTCGGCTTCCTCAACACCTTCCTGCTCGTGTTCGCCGGGATCGCGCTCGTCGTCGGCACGTTCCTCATCGTCAACACGTTCTCGATCCTCGTGGCGCAGCGCAGCCGCGAGCTGGCGCTGCTGCGGGCCCTCGGGGCGTCGCGGCCGCAGGTCAGCCGCTCGGTGCTGACCGAGGCGTTCGTCATCGGCGTGATCGGGTCCACGCTGGGCCTCGTGATGGGCTTCGGCCTGGCGATGCTGCTCAAGGTGCTGTTCAGCAACTTCGGGCTCGACCTCTCGGGCACGGCGCTGGTCTTCCGCACCCGCACGATCGTGCTGGCCTACGCCGTGGGCGTGCTGGTGACGATGCTGGCCGCGTGGATCCCGGCCCGCCGGGCCGGCCGGGTGCCTCCCGTGGCCGCGATGCGCGACGAGATCGCGATGCCCGAGTCGTCGCTGCGGTGGCGCCTCGCGCTGGCGCTCGCGTTCGGGTTCGCGGGTGCGGGCGCGATGGCGGCCGGCTCGTGGCTCGACGTCCCGCGGCCGATCGTGTGGGTCGGCGCGGGCATCTTCGGGGTGCTGATGGCGGTCGCGCTGGGCAGCCCGATCATCGCCACTCCCGTGCTCGCGATCTTCGGCGCCGTCTACCGCGCGGTCTACCGCTCCGTGGGCCAGCTCGCCGCCCAGAACGCCCGTCGCAACCCGCGTCGCACGGCGGCCACGGCCTCGGCCCTGATGATCGGCCTGGCGCTGGTCACCACGATGTCGATCCTGGGCGCGTCGATCAACAAGTCGATCGACGCCGGCGTCGAGCGGGAGTTCTCCGCCGACTTCGTGATCCAGAACGTCAGTGGCCAGCCGTTCTCCCCGGCGATCTCGAAGAAGGTCGGCGAGGTCCCCGGCGTCGCGGCCGTGTCGCCCGTGCAGTCGATCGTCTTCGGCGCCGACGGCACCCAGGTGTTCGCCTCGGCCACCGACCCGGCGCAGTTCGCCGACGTCTTCGCGCTGGACTACACCAGCGGGCGGCCGCCCGAGGCCGACGACACGATCGCCCTCAGCCAGTCGCTGGCCGACTCCCTCGGCCGCACCACCGGCGACGTCGTCGAGCTGTCGTTCAGCACCGGGAAGGTCGAGGGCACGGTCACGGGCGTCTACGCCGACAGCAACATCGTCGGACAGGCGGTGGTGCCGCTCTCCACCGTCGCCACCGCCGGCATCCGCCGCGGTGACACCACGCTCGCCCTGAACGCGGAGCCGGGGATCGGCACGCGCACCGTGCGCGCCAACCTCGAGCGGGCGGTGGGCGACAACCCCACGATCGTGGTGCAGGACAAGCAGAGCTACGCCGAGGCGCAGCGCTCGCAGGTCAACACGCTGCTCTACCTCATCTACGCGCTGCTCGGCCTCGCGATCGTCATCGCGGTGCTGGGCATCGTCAACACGCTGGCGCTGAGCGTCATCGAGCGCACCCGCGAGATCGGCCTGCTGCGCGCCGTGGGCCTCACCCGGCCCCAGCTGCGGCGGATGGTGCGGCTGGAGTCCGTGGCGATCGCGATCCTGGGTGCCGTCCTCGGCATCGGCGCCGGGCTGCTGTTCGGCGTGGCCTTGCAACGCTCGTTCGCCGACGACGGCATCAGCGACCTGGCCATCCCGGCCGGCTCGCTGGCGGTGTTCGTCGTGGTCTCGGCGCTGGTGGGCGTGCTCGCGGCGGTGCTGCCGGCCCGGCGCGCGGCGAAGCTCGACGTGTTGCGCGCGATCACCGGCGAGTAGCGCCCGATCGCCGGATTGGTCCGGAACGACGGGCCGCTGCTAGACTCGTGAGGTTGCCGTTCGAGGCAACACCTCCTGTGACGGAAAGCCCGTCACCGCTCAGTCCAAAGGAGAATCCGCAGTGTCACTGCGCAAGTACGAAGTCATGGTCATCCTCGACGCCGATGTCGATGAGCGTTCCGTCGAGAAGAGCCTCTCGACCTACCTCAACAACACGATCGTCGCCGACGGCGGCTCGGTCGATGCGATCGACGTCTGGGGCAAGCGCCGTCTCGCCTACGAGATCAACAAGAAGTCCGAGGGCATCTACGCCGTCATCGGTCTGTCCGCCGGGCCCGACTCGGTCAAGGAGCTGGACCGTCAGCTCTCCCTGAACGAGTCCGTCGTCCGTACGAAGGTCACGCGTCCCGACGTGAAGTGATTCTGTGGACGGAGTGATTCCGTCCCCCGAATCCGACACACTCGTCGCGAGAGCACCTCGAGAGAAGGCTGATCCATGGCAGGCGAAACCACCATCACCCTCGTCGGCAACCTGACCCGCGATCCCGAACTGCGTTTCACGCCGTCGGGCGCGGCAGTCGCCGACTTCACCGTCGCGTCCACCGCGCGCACGTTCGACCGTCAGACGAACGAGTGGAAGGACGGCGACACGCTGTTCATCCGCTGCTCGGCCTGGCGCCAGCTGGCCGAGAACGTCGCCGGCTCGCTGACCAAGGGCACCCGCGTCATCGTGACCGGTGCGCTGAAGGTCCGTGAGTACGAGCGTCAGGACGGCGGCCGAGGCACGAGCGTCGAGATGACGGTCGACGAGGTCGGTCCGTCGCTGCGCAACGCCACCGCACAGGTCACCCGCACGTCGGGTGGCGGCGGCGGCCAGGGCGGCTTCGGCGGCAACAACTCCGGAGGCTTCGGCGGCAACGCCGGGGGCAACGCCGGAGGATTTGGTGGCGGCCAGCAGGGCGGTCAGCAGTCCGATGCCAGCGCGTGGGCCCAGCCCTCCGCGCCGCAGCAGCCTTCCGGGGGCAACGACCCCTGGGGCGGCGGCGGCAACGCCGGCGGCTCCAACGACGAGCCCCCCTTCTGATCCATCACACGTAGCAAGAACATTTCCAGGAGCATCATGGCCAAGCCCGTTGTCCGGAAGCCGAAGAAGAAGAGCAACCCGCTCGCGGCCGCCGGCGTCACCACCATCGATTACAAGGACACTGCGCTGCTGCGCAAGTTCATCTCCGACCGCGGGAAGATCCGCGCCCGTCGCGTCACCGGCGTCTCCGTCCAGGAGCAGCGTCAGATCGCCAAGGCGATCAAGAACGCGCGCGAGATGGCGCTGCTGCCCTACACGTCCAGCGGTCGCTGAGTCAGGAGCACAGAACAGATGAAGCTCATCCTCACGCACGAGGTCACGAACCTCGGCCAGCCCGGCGACATCGTCGAGGTCAAGGACGGCTACGGCCGCAACTTCCTGCTGCCGCGCAACTTCGCCATTCGTTGGACGAAGGGCGGCGCCAAGCAGGTCGAGTCGATCAAGGCCGCTCGCGAGGCGCGCGCCGTGCACGACCTCGAGACCGCCCAGTCGATCAAGGGCAACCTCGAGTCGTCGGTCATCAACGTCCCCGCCCACGCCGGTGAGGGCGGTCGCCTGTTCGGCGCCGTCACCGTCACCGACATCGCCAACGCGCTGGCCGAGGCCGGCGTCAAGGTCGACAAGCGTCGGATCGAGGTCGGCAACCCGATCAAGAGCCTCGGCTCGCACACGGTCTCCGTCCGCGTGCACCCCGAGGTCGTTGCGACGGTCAAGCTGAACGTCGTCGCCTCCAAGTGATCCTCAAGACGCCGGGTCCCGCTTCACGCGGGGCCCGGCGCCTTGCTGTCGGGGCACTGGTGGGCGTGCTGCTCGCCGGGTGCTTCGGCGGCGGTGACGACGGCGGCAGCGCCGAGAAGAAGTCCGCCGAGGACACCGCGCTGCCGATGGCCGACCTGCATGCCGCCGAGGCCGATGCGGTCCGCGACGGCGGCACCCTGCGCCTGGGCGTCTCGTCGTTCCCGGCGAACTTCAACCCCGTCCACACCGACGGTGTCGCCAGCACCGCGCCGCAGATCCTCGATCCCACGCTCGGCAGCGCCGTGCGGGTGGCCGAGGACGGCTCGTGGTCGCCCGACCCCGACTACGCCACCAGCGTCGAGATCACCGATCGTGATCCGCTGACCGTGCGCGTCGAGCTGAACCGCAAGGCCGTCTGGCAGGGTGGCACCTCGATCACCTCGGCCGACATGGTCGCCTGGGTCGACGCGCTGCAGGACGACGACTACGCCGCCGCGGCCCCGCCGGTCTACGACCTCGTCGACGCCGTCGAGCCCGACGGCAAGTTCGCCTACGACGTGGTCTTCGAGGAGCCCACCGCCGACTGGCCCGCCGCGGTCTATCCCACGCTCCCGAAGGCCTGGACGAAGTCGGCCGCCACGTTCAACCGCGGCATGCGCGCGAAGGCGCCGTCGGCGAACGGCCCCTACGTCGTGTCGCGGATCGAGCGCCGCACCGGCACGATCACGCTCGAGCGGAACCCGCGCTGGTGGGGCAGCGCGCCGAAGCTCGACTCCATCGTCTGGCGGATCGGCGAGGAGGGCGTGCTGGCGCAGGCCTTCTTGGCCGGCGAGCTCGAGTCCGCCCCGGTCACCCCGGCCACCCGCGCCGACCTCGCGAAGGCCGACCTGCGCGCGTCGCGTGGCTCGGAGTGGTCGCACCTGACCATCAACGGCGGCGCCGGACCGCTCAAGGACGCCGACGTCCGCCGCGCCGTCACCCTCGCGGTGGACTCCGCGGGGATCGTCGCGGACACCTCGAAGCGCTTCGGGGTGCAGACCGACCCGATGACCTCGGTGGCGCTGCTTCCCGGTCAGGTCGGCCACCGCGACGAGGCTCCGATCGCCCGAGACGTCGCCCAGGCCCAGAGGTTGCTGGCGAAGGCGGGCTGGCGGCGCAAGGGCGACACCGGTCCGGTGCTGCGCAAGGGCCGCCCCCTCACGCTCACCCTCCCGGTCCCCGACACGATGTCCGGCGCGGTCCAACGGGCCGAGTCGATCGCGGAGGATCTCGCCGAGGTGGGCATCCGCGTCAAGGTCACCAAGGTTCCCGGCGCCACCTTCTTCGAGAAGTCCGTGATCCCGCTCGACTTCGACCTGGCCACGTTCGCCTGGCAGGTCCGGCCGTTCGACCTCGCCGACGTGAAGCGCCTGTTCACCCCGATCGACAGCCCGATGAACTTCACCGGCAAGGCCTCCAAGGCCACCGCGAAGGCCTTCGACGAGGCGATCGAGGAGCTCGACGACGCCAAGCGCGCCGCCGCGATCGCCAAGGTCGACACCATGGTCCGCGCGCAGGCGTCGATCCTGCCGTTGGCGGTGATCCCCGAGGTGCTGGCCGTCGATCCGACGGTGCGCAACTTCGGCCCCTCCGCGCTGGCGGAC
>JBEVDF010000302.1:0-2615 GCA_040514145.1 Aeromicrobium sp. | reverse complement strand
GGGATGCGGATCGTGCGGGCCTGGTCGGCCATCGCGCGAGTGATCGCCTGACGGATCCACCACGTGGCGTAGGTCGAGAACTTGAAGCCCTTGGTGTAGTCGAACTTCTCGACCGCACGGATGAGGCCCAGGTTGCCCTCCTGGATCAGGTCCAGGAAGAGCATGCCGCGACCGGTGTAGCGCTTGGCCAGCGAGACGACGAGTCGCAGGTTGGCCTCGAGCAGGTGGTTCTTGGCGCGGCGGCCGTCGATGATGATCCAGTCGAGCTCCTCGCGGAGCTTCTCGGTCACCCGCTTGGACTTGGCGAGCTTCTCCTCGGCGAACAGGCCGGCCTCGATGCGCTTCGCGAGCTCGACCTCCTCGGCGGCGGTCAGCAGCGCGACCTTGCCGATCTGCTTGAGGTAGTCCTTGACCGGGTCGGCCGTGGCGCCGGCGACGGTCACCTGGACCGCGGGCTCGTCGGTGTCGTCGGCCGAGGAGATCGTGAAGCTGGCGCTGGCCTCCTCGTCCTCCTTCAGCGTCGGATCCGTGGCGAGGTCCTTCTCGAAGACCTCGTCGGCGATGTCCGGGAGCACCTTCTTGCCGTCGGCGTCGACGGCGGGCTTGGTCTCGAGCACGTCGGCCAGATCGACCTGGTCTCCGAGCACGACCTCCTTGGCGCCCTTCTTCGCGGCGGCCTTCTTGGCGGGTGCCTTCTTCGCCGGAGCCTTCTTGGCGGCGGCCTTCTTGGCGGGGGCCTTGGCTGCCTTCGTCGCGGCGGGGGTCGCGTCGTCGGGCGCCTTCTTCGTGGTCGCTGCCTTCGCGGTCTGGGCGGCACGAGTCACCGGAACATCAACCTCACAACGTCGTTTCGGGCATGACAATGAGGCCTGCGGTCAACCTCTGGGACAAGTCTGCCACGGTGCCCGAAACCCATCGGAACCGGTTCACTCGACGGGCCAGGAATGCACGGGTTCTCCGCTGTGCATGTGCTCGGCATAGCGCCGCGTCAGCGCCCGCATCGAGTCGAAGACGTCGGATCCGCGCGTGTGGAGCCGGTCGAACTGGGCCGTCATCCACGACGAACCGTTGCGCCCGGTGACACAGCGCCGTTCGATGATCTCGAGGAACTCGTCGATCACGGCGCCGTCGACCCCGCGTCGCTCCAGCCCGACGTGGGCCAGCGGCAACAGGTGCCGCAGCACGAGCTCGCGCACCGGCACCGTGCCGATGCCCGGCCAGTAGGCGTCGGCCTCGATCCCGGCGGACGCGGCCTCGTGGAAGCCCTCCTCGGCGGCGCGGAACGACAGCTGGCTCCACACCGGGCGGTCCTGCTCGGTCAGCGCCGTCACGAGTCCGTAGAAGAGGGCGGCGTTGGCGACCGTGTCCTTGACGGTGGGCCCGGACGGCAGCAGCCGGTTCTCCACGCGCAGGTGCGGCTTGCCGTCGACGACGTCGTAGATCGGTCGGTTCCAGCGCCAGATCGTGCCGTTGTGCAGGCGCAGCTCGGGCAGCGTGGGCATCCGGCCGGCCTCGATCTCGGCCACCGGGTCCTCGTCGTCGACGATCGGCAGCAGGGCCGGGAAGTAGCGCGAGTTCTCCTCGAACAGGTCGAAGACGGAGGTGATCCATCGCTCGCCGAACCAGACGCGGGGCCGGACCCCCTGCGCCTTGAGCTCGTCGGTGCGCGTGTCGGTGGCCTGCTCGAACAGCGCGATGCGCGTCTCCTGCCACAACCGTCGGCCCAAGAAGAACGGCGAGTTGGCGCCGACCGCGATCTGGACACCGGCGATCGCCTGCGCGGCGTTCCAGGTGGGCGCGAAGTCGTCGGGCTCGACCTGCAGGTGCAGCTGCGTGCTGGTGCACGCGGCCTCGGCGATGATCGTGTCGATCGTCGTGCGCAGGCGCTCGACCCCGTTGATGACCAGGTGGATGTCCTCGCCGCGCGCGGTGAGGATCTGGTCGGACAGCAGGTGGTAGCGCGGGTTGGACGAGATCGCCTCGCGGGTCAGGTGGTGCGTGTCGAGCGTGGGCAGGATCCCGATCATCATCAGGCCGGTGCCCACGCTCTGCGCCTTCGCCTGGGCGGCGTTGAGGTCGTCGCGCATCCGGTCGGCCATGTTCGCCAGTCCGCGACCGGCCACGGGCGACGGGGGCACGTTGATCTCGACGTTGAACTGGCCCAGCTCGGTCTGGAAGTCCTCAGCCGCGATGGCGGCGAGGGTCTCGGCATTGCGCAGCGCCGGGTCGCCGGTGTCGTCGACGAGGTTGAACTCGATCTCGATCCCGACGTGCGGATCGGGCACCGAGAAGTCCTGCTCCCCCAGCATCGCTGCCAGCACGTCGAGGTTGCGACGCACCTTGGCGCGGTACTTCGCACGGTCCTCGCCGGTGAACTCCCGGGCTTCGACGTCTTGTCCCATGCAGCCAGCCTAGGGCCGATCAGGCGCTCGCATCAGCCGTCGACCAGCGGTCAGGATGCAGGCCGGCCTCGAGCGCATCCTGCAGCAACAGCCCCATCCGGTAGTGCGGCTCCAGCGCGAGGGCCCGCTCGAGGGCGAAGCGCGCCCGGACCCCGTCGCCCATCTGCCAGGCGGCGAATCCCGCCAGGCACAGGGAGGCGGGCGCGAAGTCCG
>JBEVDF010000133.1:0-10871 GCA_040514145.1 Aeromicrobium sp. | reverse complement strand
ACGTCGTGGACCGCCCGCGGGGTGTCGTCCTCGGCGAGCAGGGCCGCCAGGTCGCCCCGCTCGCCGGCCAGCCGGGCGTACTCGACGAGGAAGAAGGGATTGCCGTCGGTGCGCTCGTGCAGGGCGGCCACCTGTGCCGGCGACGGCGCCGAGTCGGTGACCCGACCGACGACCGCGGCCACCTCGTCGGGGCCCAGGCCCGCCAGGTGCAGCCGCACGGCCTGCCGTCGGGCGAGCGCCTCGGCCACGTCGGCGAGCAGGCCCGACGGCTCGGGATGGTCGCGCCACGTCACCACGACCAGCAACCGGGCGTCGGCGACGGACTCGGCGAGCAGCATCAGGCAACGCAGGCTCGAGGGGTCGGCCCAGTGCAGGTCCTCCAGCACCACGACCACCGCGTGACGCTGGGCCTGCGCGCGCAGGGCGCCGAGAATGGTCTCGCGCACCCGGAAGCCGTCGTCGGCGTCGCTGACGTCGGGGAAGTCGAGTCCGAGGCCCTCGAGCACCGACCGCCACGGCCACAGCGGCGGCGCACCCTCGTCGCTGGAGCACCGGCCGACGGCGACCAGGGCGTCCGCGGCGGCGGCCCGGCGGCCGAGCTCCGCGGCGAGCCGGGTCTTGCCGATGCCCGGCTCCCCCGTGATCACGGCGAACGACGTCGTCCCGGCGAGCGCGGCGTCGAGGCTCCGGGCCAGGGCCGCGAGCTGCTGGTCGCGACCCACCATCGGCCACGGCGCGGCTCCCGCGTCCTCGGCCGGAGCCCCGGCCGTGTCGGGCCCCGAGGGCGGTGCCCAGTCCAGCGAGGGGTCCTGTCGCAACAGCGCCGTCTGGAGGTTCCGCAGCTCCGCGCCCGGCTCGATCCCGAGCTCGTCGTCGAGCACCTCGCGCACCCGGCGCAGGACCTCGAGCGCCTCCGCCTGACGCCCGGACCGCGCGAGGGCGAGCGCGCGCAGGCCCCACAGCCGTTCTCGCAGGGGGTACGTCGTGGTCAGCGCCTCGAGCTCGGCCGCGGCCGTCGCGTGGCGGCCGAGGGCCAGCGCCGCGATCGCGCGACCCTCGAGCGCGACGAGCCGCAGCTCCTCCAGGCGCGCGCGCTCGGCGACAGCCGCCGGCGCATCGCCGAGCTCCGCGTAGGCAGTGCCGCGCCAACGCGCCAGGGCCGTGCCGAGTGTCGCGTCGACCTCCTCGAGCTCGGCCCGGGTCGGCTCGGCCGCCTCCAGCAGCCGGTGCGCGGCGGCGACCTCGCGCTCGAAGGCATGGGCGTCGACGGCCTCGGGCGGCACTTTCAGGGCGTAGCCGGGCGCGACCGTGACGAGCACCTCCGCGGGCGCGCGGCGGGCGCGGCCGGGCTCGAGCACCTTGCGCAGGCCCGAGACGTACGCCTGGAGCGTCGTGGCGACACCGGGCGGCGGGGTGTCGCCCCACACCAGGTCGACGATGGTGTCGACCCCGACGGGCCGGCCGCCGGAGAGCGCGAGGGCAGCGACGAGGGTGCGCTGCCGGGGCGTGCCGAGATCGAGGTCGACGCCGTCCGCCGAGACGGCCACGGGCCCCAGCACCGTCAGCTCCACAGTCGAAGCATAAGGACGCGACCGGGGGTCCGACAGGGATCCGCGAACGCGGAAAACCGCCCGTGCCCCTGCACTCCAAGCCAGATCCCAGTCCGTATCAAGTGCCTCCGCCGATGCTCTCGGGGACAGGAACCGAAAACCAACAAGGAGCACCACCGTGTCCATCAACGAAACCATCGCCCAGCTCGAGCGCCCGGCCGACCGCCTGCGCGGACTGGCCGGCGGCGCCATCCACCTGCCCGGTGATCCCGGGTACGACCTGGCACGAGCCGCCTGGAACCTCTCCGTCGACCAGCGTCCCGCCGCCGTCGCGCTCCCTCGCGACGCCGACGACGTCGCCCGGATCGTGCGCGCCGCCCACGCGGCGGGCCTGCGGGTCGCCCCGCAGAGCACGGGCCACAACGCCGGGCCCCTCGTGGCCGGAGGCCTCGACGACGTCGTGATCGTCCGCACGAGCGAGCTGACCGACGTCAGCGTCGACCCCGAGCGCCGGATCGTCCGGGTCGGCGGCGGCACCGTCTGGCTGGCCGCCGTCACGGCCGCGGCCGAGCACGGGCTGACCGTCCTGCACGGCTCCTCGGTCGACGTCGGCATCGCCGGCTACAGCCTCGGCGGCGGCCTGGGCTGGTACGCCCGCAAGCTCGGGCTGGCGGCGAACAGCCTGACGGCGGTCGAGATCGTCCTCGCGAACGGCGACCTCGTGCGCGCCGACGCCGAGAACCACGCCGAGCTGTTCTGGGCGGTCCGCGGCGGCGGCGGCAACTTCGGCATCGTCACGGCGCTGGAGTTCCGCGCGTACGACTTCAGCACCGCCTACGCCGGCATGATGATGTGGGACGTCGCGATGGCCCCGCGCGTGCTGGACATGTGGCGGGCCTGGGCGCCCGTCGCGCCGGACGAGGTGACGACGTCGTTCCGCATCATGAGGATCCCCCCGATCCCCGAGATGCCCGACTTCATCCGTGGACGCACCATCGTGGTGATCGACGGAGCGGTCATGGCCGACGACGAGCGGTCGAGCGACATCCTCGCCCCGCTGCGGGCGCTCGAGCCCGAGCTCGACACGTTCGGGCGGGTCCCCACCGAGACCCTCGTGCACCTGCACATGGATCCGGAGGAGCCCGCGCCCGGCGTCATGCGCTCGACGATGCTGCGCGAGCTCGACGACGACGGAGCGGACGCGTTCCTGGCGCTGTTCGGCCCGGGCGTCGAGACGCCGATCATGCTGGCCGAGCTGCGCCAGCTGGGCGGCGCTCTCGGCCGACCCCACGAGGGAGGCGGCGTGCTGACGCACCTCGAGGGCGAGTTCGCCTTCCTGTGCGGCGGCATCGCCCCCACGCCGGAGCTCGGCGCGATGGTCGGCGCCGCCGGCGACCGGGCGGTCGCCGCCCTCCAGCCGTGGTCGAACGGACGGTCGTACCTCAACTTCGCCGAGGAGCCGACCGACGCCCGCGCCGCCTACGCGGCCGACGCGTGGCTCAAGCTGGCCGCGATCCGCTCGGCCGTCGACCCCGACGGCGTGTTCGTCGCCAACCACGCGATCCCGCGCCTGTACGAGAACGGTCGGCCGACCCGCTGATCAGCCCCGCCGAGCCGAGCCCGTCGAGACCCCTCCCCCCCGGTCTCGGCGGGCTCACTCGTCCCGAGCCCGGTTGCAGGCGCGTGCGCACAGGGCCAGAGTCGGGCCATGAGCTTGTTCCGCACGAAGTCCGTCGAGCAGTCGATCGCGGAGACCGACGAGCCCGAGCACCAGCTCCGGCGCGAACTCAGCGCCCGCGACCTCATGGTCTTCGGTGTCGGCGTCATCATCGGTACCGGCATCTTCGTGCTGACCGGGCAGGAGGCGCACAACCACGCCGGGCCCGCGATCGTCATCAGCTTCCTCATCGCCGGAGCCGTCTGCGCCCTGGCCGCGCTCTGCTACGCCGAGTTCGCCGCCACGGTCCCCGTGGCCGGCAGCGCCTACACCTTCAGCTACGCCACCCTCGGCGAGTTCGTCGCGTGGATCATCGGCTGGGACCTGCTGCTCGAGCTCGCCCTCGGCGCGGCCGTCGTGGCCCGCGGCTGGTCGGGCTACCTGCAGGAGCTGTTCGAGCTGCCGACGCAGGTGGCCGGCGACGAGGCGGTCGTCGACGTCGCGGCCATCGGCATCGTCGTGCTGCTGTCGTTCCTGGTCATCGCCGGCACGAAGCTCTCCAGCTCGGTCACGAGCGTGTTCGTGCTGATCAAGGTGTCGGTCGTGCTCTTCGTCATCATCGCCGGCCTGTTCTTCGTCAAGGCCGCGAACTACACCCCGTTCATCCCGCCGGCGCAGAAGCAGGAGCTGGCGAAGGGCGCCGACCAGCCCCTCATCCAGGCCGTCTTCGGCATGGCCCCGACCGCCTTCGGCGTCATGGGCATCATCGCGGCGGCCTCGGTGGTGTTCTTCAGCTACATCGGCTTCGACGTGGTGGCCACCACCGCCGAGGAGACCAAGAACCCCCAGCGCGACGTGCCCCGCGGCATCCTGGGCTCCCTGCTGATCTGCACGGTGCTCTACATGGCGGTGTCGTTCGTGATCACCGGGATGCTGCCCTACACCGACGACCGGATGAACACCGGCGCCCCGCTGGCCGAGGCGTTCTCGGCCAATGGGATCGAGTGGGCGGCCAACCTGATCTCCTTGGGCGCCGTGGCCGGCATGACCACGACGATCCTCGTGCTGCTGCTGGGCCAGTCGCGGATCCTGTTCGCGATGTGTCGCGACGGGCTGCTGCCGCGCGGCCTGGCGAAGGTGCACCCCGTCTACGGCACGCCCCACCGGATCACGATCATCACGACGGTCTTCGTGGCGATCCTCGCCGGCTTCGTGCCGCTGGCCGAGCTCAGTCACCTGGTCAGCATCGGCACGCTCTTCGCGTTCGCGCTGGTCTCGGCAGGCGTGCTGATCCTGCGCCGCACCCGGCCCGACCTGGAGCGGGCGTTCAAGGTGCCGTTCGCCCCGCTCGTGGCGGGCGGCTCCATCCTGGCGTGCATCTGGCTGATGCTGAACCTGTCGCTGCTGACGTGGGAGCGCTTCGCGATCTGGATGGTGATCGGCGTCGTGATCTACGCGGCCTACGGACGCCGGCACGCGCGGCTGGGTCAGAGGAGCTCGACGGCGTAGGACAGCTCCTCGCGACCGCCCGGCGGCACGATGACGTTGCCCGGCTTGCCGGCGAACTGGCCCACGTAGTCGGTCGGCGCCGGCTGGCCACGCCAGGGCTCGATGCACACGAAGCGCGCGCCGGGCACCGACCACAGGGTGATGCCGGTGAAGCCCTTCCACGTCATCCGCACCGCGCGGCCCGCCCCGGAGGAGTACACGAGCCCGCGGCTGGCGACCTCGGTCATGATCACCGCGCCCTCGGTGAACCAGGAGTCGTTGAGGGTGACGACGCGGTCCCACGCGGGGTTGTCGAACCGCTCGTCGGTGAGCAGGTTGTCCACCACGCGTCGCGCGGGCGCGGTCTCGGGCTCGTCGAAGCGCACCTGGTGCATCGACCTCGGCTGGTCGGCCTCGAGCGGCCAGACGAACGCCGGGTGCGAGCCGAGGGAGAACGGCATGGGCTCGTCGCCGCGGTTCTCCACCGTGTACTGCACCGAGAGGCTGCGCCCCCGGACGCTGTAGGTCACGGCGAGCGCGAAGTCGAACGGGTAGTACCGCCGCGTCTCCTCGTCCGCGACGAGCACCAAGGAGGCCCGGTCGTGGGCGCTGTCGACCACGGTCCACTCGCGGTCGCGGGCGAAGCCGTGCTGGGGCATCGGGTAGGTCGCGTCGCCCACCCGGATCCGGTCGTCGGGCACCCGGCAGATCACCGGGAAGAGCACGGGCGCGTGCCGCTTCCACGGCTCATCGCCCGACCACAGGTACTCGTGGCCTTCCTCGTCGCGGATCGAGACGGGCTCCGCGCCGTGGAGATCGATGGCAACGGCGATCTCGCGGTCGCGCAGGAGGAGGGAGGACATGTCAAAGACGGTAGACACCAAACCCCCCTCCCCGCACGCCAGAGAAGTCCGACATCGCCAACGTCACATCCCGCTCAGTCGGTGGCTTCCGCGCCGCGATTCCGCAGCGGCGTGCGCTTGCGCGCGCGCCGGGCGGTCTCGGGCCCGTAGCCGTATCCGTACCCATAGCCGTACCCGTATCCATGGCCGCGACGGCGCTTCCGCGGCTTCGGCGACATCGTGACGACCGCGCCGCACAGTCGCGCGTCCACGCTGGACAGGCGGTCCAGTGCCGAGGCGTACTGGTCGGTGGTGGTCGAGCCGTGCTTGATCACCATGATCGCGCCGTCGGTGGCGGCGGCCAGCGGGGCGGCGTCGGTCACCGGCAGCAGCGGCGGGGCGTCGATCAGGACGACGTCGTAGTCCTGGCGCAGCCGGTCGAGCAGCTTCATCATCTCGGGCGAGCCGAGCAGCTCCGCCGGGTTCGGCGGGATCCGGCCGGACGGCAGCAGGTCGAGCGTCCCGCTGACCTTCTGGATCGCGTCCTCCGGACCGACCCGGCCGAGCAGGATCGTCGTCACGCCGACGCTGCCCTCCAGCTTCAGGTACTCCGCGAGCTTCGGGCGGCGCAGGTCGGCCTCGACCAACAGCACGCGCTGGCCGTTGTCGGCGATCACCTGGGCGAGGTTCGCGGCGGTGGTGGACTTGCCCTCCGACGGCACCGCGCTGGTGACGACGTAGCACTTGTGGCTGGTCCCGGCGTCGATGAACTGCAGGTTCGTGCGCAGGACGCGGAACGCCTCCACGCGCGGATCGTGGCCCGAGCGCCCGCGCACGAGCGGCTCCTTCATGGCGTCGCGATCGAAGTGGATGTCGCCGAGCACGGGCACCTCGCGGCCCGAGACCGCCGTGATGTCCTCCTGCACGGTGATCCGGTTGTCCATGAGCTCGCGCAGGACGGCGAGGCCGTAGCCGAGCAGCAGTCCCAACAACAGCGCGATGCCGAGGTTGCGCGCGGGTTGGGGCGACACGGGCGAGCTCGCGACGGTGGCGCGGTCGACGATCGAGGCCTTGACCGGCGCCTCCGCCTGGCCGTCGGGGGTCTCCAGCTCACGGACGTAGCCGGCGAACGCCTCGGCCACGGTCTGGGTGAGCTCCTGCGCGCGCTCGGGCGACGGGTCGGTGACCGAGACCGACAGCACCACCGTGTCCAGCTCGATGCTGGTGTCGATGCGCTCGATGAGGTCCTGGGGCGTCTCCTCGAGGCCGAGCTTCTCGACCACGCGACTGGCGACCTCCTCGCCCTTGATGAGCGTGGCGTACGACTTCACGCGCTGCTGGCTGAACTGGCCACCCTGCTGCAGCTCGCCGCCGTCGGCGCTCTGCGGCGTCTTGACGAACAGGCGCGCCGTCGACTCGTACTGCGGTGTCACCGAGACCGTGTAGAAGCCGGCGGCGCCGACCGTCAGCACGCTCACGAGCGCGATCAGCAGCCACCGCTCGCGCGCGATGCGCAGGTAGTCCTTCAACTCCATGTGGTCCTCCAGGTGGGGGGAAGTGCAGCGGCGAGCGACCGGCGTCCGCCGGCGCGGACGGCAGTAGGCTCCGGGGAGTGAGCCACCGGATCCTGGTCGTGTGCACGGCGAACGTGTGCCGCTCGCCGGTGATCGAGGCGATGCTGCGCGGACGACTGGACGACTCGCGCTACGCCGTCGGCAGCGCCGGCGTCCGTGCTCCGGTGGACCGCTCGATCGACCCCGACTCGGCCCAGCAGCTGCGGGTCCGCGGCGTGGAGGTGCCCGAGCACGCGGCGCGCCAGCTGACGCGCGAGCTGGTGGCTCGCGCCGACCTCGTCCTCACCGCCACGCGCGCCCACCGCTCGGAGGTGCTCGACCTCGACCCGCGGGCGCTGCGCCGCACGTTCACCGCGCTCGAGTTCGCCGGGCTGGCCGAGGGCATCGAGGCCGACGGATTCGTCGCGCTGGTCGCGGCCGCGGCCGCCGCGCGTTCGACGGGGCCCTCCGATGTGGATCTCGTCGACCCGATCGGACGCTCCACGCAGGTGCACGCCGAGGTCGCCGCCCGCATCGACGCGGCCGTGACCTCGATCGTGACGGCTCTCCACCGCGTCGGCTCCTAGCGGCATGCGCTGGGCACCCTGACGTCGTTGCTCGAGGTGTCGATGCCGGGCGTCTCGAAGTAGCGCAGGTCGCCGTCCGCGCCGGGTGCGGTCTCCACGCGCCACGTCACCGAGATCTCGTCGCCGGGCGCGATCTTGAGCGTGCCGTACTGGACCGGCCGCCCGCGGTAGGTGACCTCGCTGGAGGCCAGCGGCTGCTCGGTGCCGTCGATCGTGAAGCCCACGACCTTGCCGCCCTCCGGCGCGAGCAGCCGGTAGGTCAAGAGCTGGTTGCCCTTCGCGGTGCGGGTCCCCCGGCCGGTGACGTACCAGGGGAACGACTGCGGATCGCCGCTGATCTGGTTGCGGAACGACGTGGTCACCGAGACGACCTGGCCGCGGTCGGCCGAGCACGTCGTGGCCTTGGCGCGGGTGTCGTACCGCAGGAAGTACTGCATCTTCGACTGCGCCGCGTCGGTGATGTAGAGGCCGATGTGCGGGGTCTGCCCGCCCTGCGCGACGCGCCCGGCCACCGCGGTGTCCGCGATGACCTTCTCGCGCTCGGACTCGCGGAACCAGACCTGGAGCCGGCGCTCGGAGGCGGCGTCGGACAGCGCCGAGACGATCATCGTCCAGTCGCCGCGTCCGTTCATGACGGCCTCGAACGTGCGGCCCGTGGCCGCCTCGAAGTAGTCGTCCTGGTCCGACGGATCCTCGAAGTCGACGTAGACGCCGTGCAACAGACGCTGGATCGCGTTGTCGGCGGTGAGGCGCTCGCCGTCCTCGACCTTCACCGAGCCGACGCCGCGCAGGACGTAGGACATCGCGACGGCGTCGAGGCTGATCACGCCGTCGACCTCCTCGCCGAACGCGGACTCGGCGCGATCGGCCCACAGCCGCGCAACCCGGGGGAAGTCGGGACTGATGTTCGTGGAGCGGACGTCGTGACCCATGATCGTGCCGAACGCGGCCTTCTCGTCGCGCGTCAGCTTGGCGTCGGGCTGCCGGGTGCCGTCGGCGGCGAAGTTGAGCTCGCCCGAGGCGGCCTGGTCGCTGAGCGTGATCCTCCCGTCCTTCGTGCTGAGCAGGACGAACACGCCCGCGAGGCCACCGGTGGACCGGATCTCGGCGTTGCTCTGGAACACCAGCAGGTAGTGCTGCTCCCCGCCCGCCCCGAGCGCGCCGGGCGCCAGGCGCATCACGCGACCGGCCGCGTCGGCGGTGCGATCGGCGTCCTCGACCTGACGTTGGAGCTCGAGGACGGGTCGCACGAGCGGACCGAGCAGTCCTTCGGCGTCGATCGCCCCGATGGTCTCGGCGTTCGTCGCGAGGACCTCGCTCGCCGAGGCGACGGCCGGCGCGAGGGCGGCGAGCGCCGCGACGTCGACCTGGCCGTCCTTCGGCTTGAAGCTCTGGACGGACAGGGTCGAGCCCGCCTCGACGAGCGGCGGCAGGCCGCGCGCGGCGATGTCGTCGATCGAGGCGGACGTGACCTGCACGGCCTCCACGTTGCGGCCCAGCCACGGCACCTTGGCGGCGGTGTCCCACAGCCCACCGCTGCTGATCCGGCGCGCCTCGGCGGTGTTCGACTGCATCCGGCGCAGGGTGACCGCAGCGGCCTTCGCGTCGCCCGATGCCATCTGGTCCTTGAGCGCGACGGCCTGGTCCTGGGCCCGCAGCAGGCTCGACGCGACGGTCTTCGCCTCGAGGGCCATCGGTACGACGGCGAATCCGGCCACGGCCAGGCCGAAGCCTGCCCCGAGCCAGATCGCCGCGGACTTGCGGTTCACCATGAGAGCCCCTCGGTGGCGCGGCGGACCGTGAGGCCCGCCGGCACGCTCCGTCCGGTCAGGAGGCCTTGCGTCGTCGGGCCGCGACGGCGACACCGCCGCCGATCACGACGAGGCCCGCACCCAAGGCGAGGACCTCCCAGTTGGAGCCACCCGTGTCGGCCAGGGCGCCGTTGTCGGCGCTGGCGGCCGTCTCGCCCTCGGCAGCGTCACTGACGGCGGCATCGCCGGCCACGACGACCGTGAAGGTCTGCGTGGTGCTCTGGTCACGGGCCGCGGCCTGCGTCGAGTCCTGGCTGTAGGCGATCGGGCGGAACGGGCCCTCGGTCGAGAAGCGGCAGACCACACGGCCGGTGTACGTACCCGGCTGGGTCGGCGCGTCGAACGTGGCCGAGTAGTCGAAGCCGATGGCACCGGGGGCGGACTCGCCGTTGAAGCGAGCGGACCAGGAGCACTCCACGTTGGACGAGAACGAGACCGTGAAGTCCTCACCCGGGGCGACCTCGACCGTCTCGCCGGCGGTGTCCGGAACGATCACGGGGTCGCCGTAGCCCTCCGAGGAGGCGGGGCCGGCCAGGGCCAGCAGCATGAGGGCCCCCAGACCGAGTAGGTACGAGATCGGTCGCAGCAGCGTGACGGACATTTCTGAATTCCCCTCGAAACAGTCAACCAGGACGTGACGCGGCTCTAATGTAAGTGTTTACTTATAGGTCTGTCGAATGGTTTCTTCGAATTCATGCGGGATATCGGAGGACATATCCGAACGAGGGGGTCGTTCAGCCACATGTCCGCAAATGCTTCTGGAGTGTCTGATGTGACGACCAGCAGCCGAGTCGACGGGGCTTCTCGCCCCGCATCGCAGGGATTCTGGCGTCGACTGCTGCATCCGGAGGGGCTCAGCGCCACCCGGCGGCAGTACGTGCGCCGCGTCGCGATCACCGATCTTCTCGTCCTGCTGGTCGTCATCATCTCGTCGGAGTATCTCTGGCTCGGCCATGAGGGCGACACCATCGACGCGCAGACCGGAATCGGCTACACCAAGTTCGGCGTGCTGTTGACACTCACCTGGTGGATCGCGCTGAGGCTCGGCGGCACGCGCCGGCTCCATGTCGTGGGCACGGCCGCCGAGTACCAGCGGATCGTGCACGTCACGGTCACGGTGTTCGGCGTGATCGCGATCGTCACGGTGCTGCTGGAGTTCAATCTCTCCCGCGGCTACCTGGCTCTGGCATTCCCGCTCGGCCTGCTCGGACTGCTGTTCACGCGCCGCATGTGGCGGCGGTGGCGGCGGCGCCAGCTGATGGACGGCCGATGCGTCGAGAACGTCCTCGTCGTCGGCCAGCCCGAGAACGCGCGCGAGATCGCCGACTGGTTCACCGACCACCCCGCGGAGGGGCTGCGCGTGACCGGCGTCTGGCGGCCACG
>JBEVDF010000235.1:0-3827 GCA_040514145.1 Aeromicrobium sp. | reverse complement strand
ACCTTGGTCTCCTTCGGGTCGAAGAAGATCTTGCGGCGCGGTCCCCCGGGCTCGAACGAGGGGACCTCCGTAAGCGGGGTGTCGCCGCGCGCGGCGAGCAGGGAGATGGTGTCGTCGATCAGGACGCGGTCGGTCTCGGCGACGTAGTAGGCGTTGGTGGTGCGCGTCGCGACGTAGTCGGACAGCGGCGAGTCGTACGCGCACTCGCCGAGGGTGCGGACCTGTAGTTCCTCGAGCGTCACCACGGTGACAGGCTATCGGAGCGCGGCACCCCGCTGACAGGACGCGGAAAGCCCTGGAGTCGTTAAACTCGGGGCGTGAACACGCCGTCGGACGCCGGACGAGGACGCCGCCGCCCGATGCGTGCGGTGCACACCGCTGCGGTCCTGCATGACGCCCCCACCCCGCTCGCGCGGATGATCGGCCGCGGCGCCCGGATGACCGTCAAGCCCCTGCTGCGCCTGGCGCCGGTGGACGAGCGCACGATGCGGCGCCTCCAGCGGTTCTCCGAGGTGGTCAACCGCGGCGCCTCCGAGGACATGAAGGTCGAGCTCGGCGACATCGGTGGCGTCCCCGGCGAGGTGATGACGCCCGGCGACGGGCCCACCACGGGACTTCACCTGCTCTACCTGCACGGCGGCGGATTCTTCACCGGCAGCGTGCACTCCTACCGGTCGATGCTCGAGGAGATCGTGCGCGCCACGGGCGGCACCGTCTACGCGATCGACTACCGCCAGCTGCCGGAGGCCGGCATCGCCGACTCGGTCCAGGACGCCATCGCGGCCTACGAGGACGTGCTGGGGCGGGCCCCCGACCCGGGCAAGGTCGTCGTCGCGGGCGACTCCGCCGGTGGCTACCTGACGATGAAGGTGGCCGAGCTGGCCACGCGTCGCGGCCTGCCCGCCCCGGCCGCGCTGATCGCGTTCTCGCCGCTGCTGAGCCTCGAGCCCGACCGCCAGGACAAGAACGTCATGCGCGTCGACAAGGTGCGCGAGGCCGTGCTGCCGATCGCGAGGGTCGCCGCGCTGCGCCGGCTCTGGCTGCCCGAGGGCGACATCATCGAGGGCTTCGCCGACCCGCTCCACGCCAGCGCCTACATCCACTCGCCCACGCACCTGGTGGCCGTGGAGGACGAGTTCCTCCGCCCCGAGGTGGAGGCGTTCGCCCTGCTGCTCGACGACAAGGGCGTCGAGGTCGACGTGCACCTGTGGCGCGGACAGGTGCACGCCTTCCCGATCATGGCCGGGCACCTGCCCGACGCCGACCTCGCGATCGAGCTGGCCGCGGAGTTCGCCCTGAAGCACATCGGGGAGCCGCCTGCCGTCGAGGTCGAGGACGTCGACGCCAAGCCCGAGACCCTCGAGGGTGAGATGGCCTGACAGTTTCCCCGGTGAAGCGGGGAAACTGTCACTTCGCGAGGTTTGCGAACCTCGCGAAGTGACAGAGAACCTCCGTCAGTCGGTCAGCCCGTGACCTTCACCTTGATCACGTGCAGCTTGCCGTTCTGCGTGTAGCCGAGGTTCCAGGAGCGGGTGGCGCTCGTGGTCATCGACATCGTCACGCCGAGGGCCCAGGTGTCCTTCCCGGCCTTCTTGAACGGGACCGAGCCGCGGTGCGGCTTGCCCGGGACGGGGGTCGCGTAGACGTAGCGCGCCTTGGCGCCGCGCACACGAATCGTGTACGTCTCGCCGTGGCGGACCTGGAAGACGCCGTTCTTCCGCTTGGCGCCCTGGATCGTGTAGGCCGCGAGACGGTACGAGACCTTCTTCGTGCTCACGTTGCCCGCGACGTCCGTGGCCTTGGCGGTCACGACCACCTTGCTGCCACGGCGCTGCGTGGAGACCTTGCAGCCCTTCACGCCCGAGAGCGAGTCCTTCGCGGAGCACGTCGGCTTCGGCGCGTCGAAGTAGCTGCCGCCGGCCTTCACGCCCTTGATGCCCACGCGGGGCGCCGTGCGGTCGAGCTTCACCGCAGCGGTCACCGTGGCGACGCCGCCATCAGCGGTGTGGATCGTGCGAGTCACGCGGCTGGCGCCCTGGCGGGACACCGTGACGGGCTTCGGGCAGGCGGTGGCCAGCTCGGCGCCCTTCGCGTCACAGACGAACGAGATCGTGACCGGCGTGCGGTACCAGCCGCTTCGCGACGCCTGCGACGAGCTCACCCGGCTGGTGATGGTCGGGTTCGAGCGCGACGTGGAGGCGGACGAGGCGTTGAAGTCCGTGCTGCCCGCGTACTCGGCCGAGACGGCGTGCGTCTTGTCGGTCGGCACGGTGTGGGCGAGCTTCGCGGTGCCGTCCTCCAGGGTGGCAGTGCCGACGTTCGCGCCGTCGACGCGGAACGTGACCTCGCCGCTCGGCGTGCCGGCGCCCGGGGCGACCGGGGCGACGGTGGCGGAGAGCTCGCTGGCCTTGACCGAGACCTTGGTCGTCGTGCTCGCGGCGGCGACGGTCAGGGTGGCGCCACTCGCGGAGCCGGCGAAGTCGGCGCTGGCGGGGACGTAGGTCGCGGTGACCTGGTGCGAGCCGACGCTCGCACCGAGCGCGGGGCTTTCGGCCAGGCCATCGGCGTCGAGGGCGACCGCATCGCCGACGTCGGTGCCGTCGACCGCGAACTGCACCGAGCCGCCGGCGGCGGAGACCGCGCCCGCGACGACGTCGACGCTGGCCTGTGCGGTGGTGGTCTGTCCCGTCACGACGCTTTCGTCAGCGAGGTCGAGCGTGACCGAGCTGTCGATCGCGCTGACCGTGATGTCGTGGCTCACCGTCGGCGCGGCGGAGAAGCCCGCGGCGGCGGCCTGGTTCGCGTCGATCGTGCAGGTGCCGGGCTTGGTGAACGTCACCGTGCTGCCGTCGATCGAGCAGATGTCGGACGTGGCCGAGGAGAAGGTGACTGCGTTACCGGACGCGCCACCGGTGGCCGCGACGTCGTAGGTCTGGCCGGGGTACGCGGTACTCGGTGCGCTCGAGGTGAAGGTGATGGCCTGCGCGATGTCCTGGGCGACTTCGCCCGAGCAGGCCTCGCCGATCCGGAAGGTCACCGGGTCCGCGTAGGAGAAGAGGGTCTCGGTGGCCGCGAGGTCGGGGGTCGCTGCGATCAGGCCCTCGGCGCTGAACCAGATCGTGGTCAGGTCCTGGGACGTGGAATCCGGCCACACGTAGGTCACGCGCAGGTTGCGGGTCGCAGGGTCGATGGACCAGACCGCGCTCTGCTCGGAGTTGACCGACGGCGAGCCTGCAGGGACCTCGGCCACGGGCATGAGGAAGGTGTAGCCACCCGTGACCGACATGCCGAAGCTGGCGTTCCCGTCCGAGAAGCCGAGGAAGCTGCCGGGCTGACCGTCGATCGGCATGTTCTGCTGTGATCCGGAGGAGATGGAGACGCTGTAGGCGGAGCCCGCGTCCGTGGTCGGCGACGCGATGCCGCCGCTGCCGGCGGCACAGCCGATGATGGTGCCGTTCTCGACCACCTGCAGGTGTCCGGTGAAGGTCTCGGGGGCTGCTTGGGCGCTGGACGGCATGAGGGCCACCGCGGCTGCGAGGCCGACGGCCGCACTGGTCGCGACGGAGGTGACGCGTCGATACATGGAGTTCACTCTCGAGTGGGGACACGGAGCGCTCACCCCGCGTGTGCGACTCTAGGTTTCGCGATCGCCCCAGAAGGTCGTTTAAGCATCAATCGTCACAAGTGACTACTCCCGCAGTCCCGGCAGGCCAGTAGAAACCAACAGGCTTGACTGTAAGTGTGAGGTCGAGGATGCTGGGCCGGTGACCGACAGCCCCACGAGGACACCCCAGCCCGAGCGCACGCGGCTCATGCGGCAGCGGCTC
>JBEVDF010000144.1:0-9458 GCA_040514145.1 Aeromicrobium sp. | reverse complement strand
CGCGCGCAGTTCGTGCTGATGTCGGCCACGCTCGGCGACGTCGGGTTCTTCGCCGAGGACCTGACGCGGCGCACCGGGCAGCCGGTGGCCGTGATCGCCAACGCCGAGCGGCCCGTCCCGCTGACGTTCACCTACGCGATCGAGCCGCTGCACGAGCTGCTCGAGGAGCTCGTGACCACGCATCGTGCCCCGGTGTACGTCGTGCACTTCACCCAGGCCTCTGCGGTCGAGCGGGCACAGTCGCTGATGAGCGTCAACCTGCTCACCCGGGCCGAGAAGGACGAGATCGCCGAGCTCATCGGTGGGTTCCGCTTCGCCCCCGGGTTCGGCAAGACGCTCAGCAAGTTCGTTCGCCACGGCATCGGCGTCCACCACGCCGGGATGCTGCCGAAGTACCGGCGGCTCGTCGAGCGCCTGGCCCAGGCCGGCCTGCTCAAGGTGATCTGCGGGACCGACACGCTCGGCGTCGGCATCAACGTGCCCATCCGCACGGTCCTGTTCAGCGGCCTGTCCAAGTACGACGGCACCCGTCAGCGCCACCTGCAGGTGCGCGAGTTCCAGCAGATCGCCGGGCGCGCGGGGCGGGCCGGATTCGACACGGTGGGCCACGTCGTCGTCGAGGCGCCCGAGCACGAGATCGAGAACGCCAGGCTCGTGCGCAAGGCCGGCGACGACCCGAAGAAGCTCAAGCGCATCCAGCGCAAGACGCCGCCGGCGGGCTTCGTCTCGTGGGGCCACGGCACCTTCGAGCGCCTCGTGAACGGCACGCCCGAGGCGCTGGTCTCGCGGATGAAGGTCAGCCACGCGATGGTGCTCGACGTCATCACCCGGCCCGGCGACGCGCGCGCCGCGCTGGAGCACCTGATCCGCGAGAGCGGCGAGACGGAGGAGTCGCAGGACCGCCTGCTCGCCGAGGTCGACCACATCATCGAGGCGCTGCTCGCAGGCGAGGTCGTCGAGCGGCTCGACCCGCCCGACGCGCAGGGCCGCACGCTGCGTCTCACCGTCGACCTGCAGGCGAACTTCGCGCTCAACCAGCCGCTGTCGCCGTTCGCGGTCGCGGCGTTCGACCTGCTCGACCGCGAGTCGCCGACCTACGCCCTCGACGTGGTGTCGGTCGTGGAGTCCACGCTGGACGACCCGCGGCCGATCATCAGCGCGCAGCGCTTCCGGGCCCGCGGCGAGGCGGTCGCGGAGATGAAGATGGACGGCATCGAGTACGACGAGCGGATGGAGCTGCTCGAGGACGTCGAGCACCCCAAGCCGCTCGAGGACCTGCTGACCGCCGCCTACGAGATGTACCGCAACGGGCACCCGTGGGTGGCCGACCACGAGCTGCGGCCGAAGTCGGTCGTGCGCGAGATGTGGGAGCGGGCGATGACCTTCTCCGAGGTGATCGCCGAGTACCGACTGGCCCGGTCCGAGGGCCTCGTCCTGCGCTACCTCTCCGACGTCTACAAGACGCTCGTGCGCACGGTGCCCACCGCGGTGCGCAACGACGAGCTGACCGACCTCACCGAGTGGCTGGGCGAGCTGGTGCGCCAGACCGACTCCAGCCTCCTCGACGAGTGGGAGCAGCTGATCGCGCCCGGGGAGGACCCGGCCGACGTGCGCCCGCAGGCCACCGGCGCCGAGACGCCGCGCCCGCTCACGGCCAACGCGCGGGCGTTCCGTGTGCTGGTGCGCAACGCGATGTTCCGCCGCGTCGAGCTGGCCGCGTTCGGCCGGTGGGACGCTCTCGGCGAGCTCGACTCCGCCTCCGGGTGGGACGCGCTGGCCTGGCGCGAGGCGATCGCCGGCTACCGCGAGGAGTACGACGAGCTGGGCAGCGGACCGCAGGCGCGTGGTCCCGAGCTGTTCATGGTGCAGGACGAGACGCGGCGGGTCTGGCAGGTCCGGCAGGTGTTCCACGACCCCGAGGGCGACCGCGACTGGGGTATCAGCGCCGAGGTCGACCTCGACGCCTCCGACGCGGAGGGCGAGCCCGTGGTCCGCGTCCTCGACGTCGGCCCCCGCTGACCCCCCGTCCCCGCTCACCCGCCGCCCCCTCCGACGTTTGTGACGCCGTTCGGCCCGGGCACCCGAATCGGGCCGACTCGTGTCACCAAAGTCGGGCGTCCGGCTGAGGGGGGAGGCCGTAGGTTGGACGCCATGATCGACTGGAACGTCGCGCGCTCCACGGCTCGGCGCCTCATGCGGCCCGGGCCCGACCTGAGCGGGGCGGAGGTCGAGGACGTCGTCGCCGGCCTGCGCGAGGCCTCGCTGATGGCCGAGGGCCCGGTGCGCGAGTTCACCGGCCTGGTTCCCGCGTACCCGACGCCCGTGCTGGTCGTCGACCGGCCGCGCTGGGCCGACGCCAATCTCGCCGCGTTCCAGGTGCTGATGACGCCGTTCGACGAGAAGCTCGCCGCCGAGGGCAAGCTGCCCACCGGCATCCCCAAGGCCGTCGGCGGCCGCGTCACCGGCGCCGAGCTGGGCGCGATCGTGGCGTTCCTCGGCGGGAAGGTCCTGGGCCAGTTCGACCCGTTCGCCGAGGGCGGCCACGGGCCCGGTCGCCTGCTGCTGGTCGCGCCGAACATCGTGCACGTCGAGCGCGAGCTGGACGTCGACCCCACCGACTTCCGCCGCTGGGTGTGCCTGCACGAGGAGACGCACCGCGCGCAGTTCACCGCGGTGCCGTGGATGCGCGGCCACATGCTGAGCAAGGTGGGCGAGCTGATGGACGTCACCGACGTCGGCGGGGGAGCGCTGACGGAGATGTTCGCCGACGCGCTGCCCGAGCTGGTGCGCATCGTCCGCGGCGACTCCGACAAGTCCCTGTCGGACCTGTTCCAGAACGAGCAGCAGCGCGAGGTGATCGATGGGCTGACCGGCCTGATGTCGCTGCTCGAGGGCCACGCCGATGTCGTGATGGACGACATCGGCCCCGAGATCGTGCCGAGCGTCGCGGAGATCCGCCGCAAGTTCACCAAGCGCCGCGGCTCCGGCTCGGCGCTGTCGAAGGTGTTCCGCCGGCTGCTCGGCTACGAGGCCAAGATGCGCCAGTACAGCGACGGCGCGAAGTTCGTCCGCGCCGTCACCGACCAGGTCGGCAAGGACGGCTTCGACGCCGTCTGGGCCGCGCCCGAGCACCTGCCCACCCGCGCCGAGATCGTCGACCCGAAGTCCTGGGTCGCCCGCGTCCACGGCTGAGGTGCGGACGTGCCCGGCCGCCGGCCCACGACCCGCCTCGACCCGCTCGTCGCGAAGGCCCGGAACCTCGTCGAGCCCCACCTGAGTCCCGGCGCGGTCGTCGCGGTCTCCGGCGGTGCCGACTCGCTCGCCCTGGCCGCCGTCGTCGCCTTCTTCGTCCGCCGGCGCGGTCTCGACGCGCGCGCGGTGATCGTCGACCACGGCCTGCAGCCGGGCTCGGCCGACGTGGCCGCCCGCGCCGCCGAGCAGTGCGGATCGCTCGGCCTGCCCGCCACCGTGAGCACCGTCGAGGTGCGCGATCTCGGCACCGGCCCGGAGGACGCCGCGCGCACGGCCCGCTACCGCGCCCTGCACCACGAGGCCGGTCCCGCGAACCTGCTGCTCGCGCACACCCTCGACGACCAGGCCGAGACGGTCCTGCTGGGCCTGGCGCGCGGCTCCGGTCCCCGCGCGATCGACGGGATGCGGCCGGTCAGCGGTCGCCTGCACCGGCCCTTCCTCGCGCTGCGCCGCTCCGAGACCGAGCGGATCTGCGAGCTGCACGACCTCGCGTGGTGGCAGGACCCCCACAACGATGACCCCGCCTACCGCCGGGTGCGCGTGCGCCGCGAGCTGTTGCCCCTGCTCGAGGACGTGCTCGGTGGGGGAGTGGCCGAGGCACTGGCACGCACGGCCGACCTCGTGCGCGCGGACGCCGATCTCCTCGACGCGCTCGCCTCCGCCGAGACGTCGTCGTCGGGCGAGATCACGGACGTCGAGTCGTTCGCCGACCTCGATCGCGCGGTGCGCCTGCGCGTGTGGCGCCGCCTCGCCGTCGCCGCCGGCGCCTCGGCCGGCGAGCTGTCCCACGCCCACACCCTGGCCCTCGACGGGCTGCTGCAGGCCCGCGGCGGCACCCGTATCGAGCTCCCCGGCCACGTCGTCGCCGTCCGCGAGGGAAGCGGCGTCCGGTTCCGCGACGAACGATGAGCCATTCCGCCCCGCTGGGGTACCCAGATGCCTCATCGTTCGTCCTCGTGACCGGCTGATGCCGATTCCGTCCCTTGTGGCACGCTGGCGTCGTGGACACCTCGCACGTCGAAGCCGACCTCGACCTGACCCAGACGCTTTTCACCGAGGAGCAGATCAAGGCTCGGCTGGCCGAGATGGCCCGCCAGATCGAGGCCGACTACGAGGGCCGCGACGTGCTGCTCGTCGGCGTGCTGAAGGGCGCGGTCATGGTGATGGCCGACCTCTCCCGCGAGCTGAACCGCCACGTCGAGATCGACTGGATGGCGGTGTCGTCCTACGCGGGCACCAAGTCCTCCGGCGTCGTGCGCATCCTCAAGGACCTCGACACCGACCTCGACGGCCGTCACGTGCTGATCGTCGAGGACATCATCGACACCGGCCTGACCCTGTCGTGGCTCGTCGCGAACCTCAAGTCGCGCGGCCCGGCCTCGGTCGAGATCGCCACGCTGCTGCGCAAGCCCGAGGCCCTCGAGATGCCCGTCGACGTCAAGTACGTCGGCTTCGACATCCCCAACGCCTTCGTGATCGGGTACGGACTCGACTACAACGAGAAGTACCGCAATTTGCGCAGCATCGGCACACTGGCCAAGCACATGTACTCCTGAGTACGCGGCTGTGAGCATCGAACGGAACCCCATCTGCATGAACGACGAGGCGGCATGAACATCAAGAGCGTGTTCAAGGGACCGTGGCTGTGGATCATCCTGATCGCGGGCGTGGTCATCGGCGTGCTGTCGTTCTCCGGCTCGGCCGACGGGTACCGCGAGGTCAAGACGGCCACGATGGTGGGCTACTTCAACGACGCCAAGATCAAGGACGTCACGTTCGTCGACGGCGACCAGGAGGTCCGCGCCACCCTCAAGGGCGACGACGAGAAGAAGGTCAAGGCCACGTGGCTCGGTCAGGACCAGGGGACCCAGCTCGTCACCCAGGCGCAGAAGATGGTCGACGACGACCAGATGAACGCCTACAACGTCAAGATCCCGCCGGAGAACACGTTCCTCTCGGTGCTGCTGAGCTTCCTGCCGTTCGTCATCTTCATCCTGATCTTCCTGTGGCTGATGAACTCGATGCAGGGCGGCGGCGGCCGGGTCATGCAGTTCGCCAAGTCCAAGGCGAAGCTGATGACCAAGGACACCCCGCAGACCACGTTCGCCGACGTCGCCGGCTGTGACGAGGCGATCGAGGAGCTCGGCGAGATCAAGGAGTTCCTCCAGGAGCCGGCCAAGTTCCAGGCCGTCGGCGCGAAGATCCCCAAGGGCGTGCTGCTCTACGGGCCGCCCGGCACCGGCAAGACCCTGCTCGCGCGCGCCGTCGCCGGCGAGGCGGGCGTCCCGTTCTACTCGATCTCCGGCTCGGACTTCGTCGAGATGTTCGTCGGCGTCGGCGCCAGCCGCGTGCGCGACCTCTTCGAGCAGGCCAAGGACAACGCCCCCGCGATCGTCTTCATCGACGAGATCGACGCCGTCGGCCGCCACCGCGGCACCGGCATGGGCGGCGGCCACGACGAGCGCGAGCAGACCCTCAACCAGCTGCTCGTCGAGATGGACGGCTTCGACGTGCGCGGCGGGGTCATCCTCATCGCGGCGACGAACCGCCCCGACGTGCTCGACCCGGCGTTGCTGCGCCCGGGCCGCTTCGACCGACAGATCGCCGTGGAGGCCCCCGACCTGGCCGGCCGCACCCAGATCCTCAAGGTGCACGCCCGCGGCAAGCCCATCGCGCCCGACGTCGACCTCGAGGCCGTCGCGCGGCGCACCCCCGGCTTCAGCGGCGCCGACCTGGCCAACGTGCTGAACGAGGCCGCGCTGCTCACCGCCCGTGGTGCCTCCACGACGATCGACAACGAGGCCCTGGACGAGGCCATCGACCGCGTGATCTCCGGCCCGCAGAAGCGTTCGCGCCTCATGAACGAGCACGAGCGCCTCGTCACCGCGTACCACGAGGGCGGCCACGCCCTCGTCGCCGCCGCGCTGCCCCAGAGCGACCCCGTGCACAAGATCACGATCCTGCCGCGCGGCCGGGCCCTGGGCTACACGATGGTGCTGCCCGACGAGGACAAGTACAGCCAGACCCGCGCCGAGCTGCTCGACAAGCTGGCGTACATGCTCGGTGGCCGCGCCGCCGAGGAGCTGGTGTTCCACGACCCCACCACGGGTGCCGGCAACGACATCGAGAAGGCCACCAGCCTGGCCCGCGCGATGGTCACGCAGTACGGCATGAGCGAGCGCATCGGTGCCGTCCGGTTCGGTGAGGACAACGGCCAGCCGTTCCTGGGTCGCGACATCGGCCACTCGCGCAACTACTCCGAGGAGATCGCCGCCGCGATCGACAAGGAGATCTCCTCGCTCATCGCGCAGGCCCACCAGGAGGCGTTCGACATCCTCGTGGAGAACCGCGAGGTGCTCGACACCCTCGTGCGCGAGCTGATGGAGAAGGAGACCCTCGACAAGGCCGAGGTCGCCGCCATCTTCGAGGCGCTGAACCGACGCGAGATCCGTCCGGCGTGGACGGGCTCGGAGACCCGGCTCCCGTCGTCGCAGCCGCCCATCGTGGCGCCGCACCGCAACGGTGCCACCAGCGGGGATCGCGAGGACGGTATCGTCGTCGGACCCGACTCCGGCTCCGACGCACCTCCCGTCGACGAGCCCCAGCCGGGCGAGTCCCCCACCACCTGAGGAGCGGCCGTGCCCGTCGACCAACCCCGTGCCGAGGCGGCCGTCCGCGAACTGCTCGCCGCGCTCGGTGAGGATCCCGAGCGCGACGGGCTCCTGGAGACCCCCGCGCGCGTCGCCCGGTCCTACGCCGAGCTGCTCGGCGGCTACGACCAGGACGCGAAGGAAGTGCTCTCGGCCGTCTTCGAGGTGGGTCACCGCGAGCTCGTCCTCGTGCGGGACATCGAGCTGTGGAGCATGTGCGAGCACCACATGGTGCCGTTCTTCGGCGTCGCCCACGTGGGCTACATCCCCGGGGAGATGGGCCACGTCACCGGGCTGTCGAAGCTCGCCCGCCTGGTCGACGTCTACGCCCGCCGGCTGCAGGTGCAGGAGCGCCTCACCACGCAGATCGCCGAGGCGATGGTCGACGTCCTGGACCCCCAGGGCGTCATCGTCGTCGTCGAGGCCGAGCACCTGTGCATGACGATGCGCGGTGTCGCCAAGGCCGGCGCCCGCACCATCACCAGCGCCGTGCGCGGCCAGCTGCTCGACCCGGCCACGCGCTCCGAGGCGATGAACCTCATCACCAGGTGAGGCAGGCTCACGCATGACGACCCCACCGATCTCCGGGCTCCCGCAGGACCGGTGCGTCGTGATGGGGGTCGTCAACGTCACGCCCGACTCGTTCTCCGACGGTGGTCGCTGGTTCGACCCCGGAGCCGCCGCCGAGCACGGGCTCGACCTGGTGCGGCGCGGAGCCGACCTCGTCGACGTCGGTGGTGAGTCCACCCGGCCCGGCGCGCTCCCGGTCGACCGCGAGGAGGAGCTGCGCCGCGTGGTCCCCGTCGTGCGGCGGCTGGCCGACGCGGGCGTCGTCGTCTCCGTCGACACGATGTGGTCCGAGACGGCCGAGCAGTCGATCGAGGCGGGCGCCGCGATCGTCAACGACGTGTCGGGTGGCCGCGCCGATCCGCGCATGGTGCCGCTCGTGGCCCGCGCCGACGTGCCGTTCGTCGTGATGCACTGGCGCGCGCACTCGCACCAGATGCAGCAGCACACCGACTACGACGACGTGGTCGAGGACGTGGTCTCCGAGCTGCGCAGCCAGTACGCGGCGGTCTGCGAGGCGGGCGTCGATCCCGAGCGCGTCATCCTCGACCCCGGCCTGGGCTTCAGCAAGACCGGCGACCAGAACTGGACCCTGCTGGCGCACCTCGACCGCTTCACGGACCTCGGCCGGCCGCTGCTCGTCGCCGCCAGCCGCAAGGGCTTCCTGGGCGCGCTGCTGGCGGACTCCGTGGGTCCGCGCCCGGCCGACGGGCGCGAGGACGCGACCGCCGCGATCAGCACGCACGCGGCGCTGGCGGGGGCGTGGGGCGTGCGTGTGCACGAACCCCGGCCCAGTGCCGACGCCGTGCGCGTGGCGGCCCGGCTGCGGGTGGAGACCCGTGGCTGACGTCCTGGCCACGCATCGGGCCTTCTACGACGCGATCGAGACCGGCGACGTCGACCTCATGGCGTCGCTGTGGGTCGACGACGTCGCCACCACGTGCGTGCACCCCGGGGCGCCGCCGCTCAACGGCACGGGCCCGATCCTGAGGTCGTGGACCGTGCTGATGGCCGGCGTCGGCTACATCCAGTTCTTCCTGACCGACGTCGAGGTCACCCTGTTGCCCGCCGCCGACCCGACCACGGCGATCGTCGTGTGCACCGAGAACATCCTGTCCGATGCGGGGTCGGTCGAGTCGTTCAACGGCGGCCGCGCGGTCGCCACGAGCATCTTGGTCCGCGATGCGGGACAATGGCGGTTCTTCGCGAGGCACGCTTCGCCCCTGATCGAACCGGAGGACGTGTGACCGAGCACCTGGGGGACCGGATCGAGCTCCGAGGCCTGTCCGCGATCGGCCATCACGGCGTTTTCGACCACGAGCGCAGGGACGGCCAGACGTTCGTCGTCGACCTCGTGTTGTCGGTCGACCTCGAGCCCGCGGCGGTGTCGGGGGATCTGACCCGCACCGTGCACTACGGCGAACTCGCCGAACAGGTCCACGCGATCATCACGGGGGACCCCGTGGATCTCATCGAGACGTTGGCCCTCCGTATAGTGAATGTGTGTCTGGGCCATGAGCCCGTCCGCTGGGTCAGCGTGACGGTGCACAAGCCCGAGGCGCCGATCGAGGTGGCATTCACCGATGTCACCGTGACGATGGAGCGGAGCAAGCTGTGACCGAAGCACCCACGCCCTACGAGCTCGACGCCGACACGATGACCGGGGGAATGCGACCCATCCGCCAGGCCGTCCTGTCGATCGGCTCGAACCTCGGCGATCGTGCCGGCCGCCTGCAGGGCGCCGTCTCCGCCCTGGAGGACACTCCCGAGGTCACGGTCGTCGCGATCTCGTCGGTCTACGAGACCGAGCCCGTCGGCGCCCCCGAGGGCTCGGGCGCGTTCCTCAACGCGGTCGGCCTGATCGACACCACTCTCACCGTGCACACGCTGCTCGACCGCGCCCTCGCGATCGAGGACGCCTTCGAGCGCGAGCGCAGCGAGCCGGGCGCGCCCCGCACGCTCGACGTCGACATCATCGTCGTCGGCGAC
>JBEVDF010000073.1:0-5351 GCA_040514145.1 Aeromicrobium sp. | reverse complement strand
CCCGGACCGGGTACGTCCCGGACATGACTGACACGAACATCGATCTCGAAGCCGTCCAGACCGTCGTCGACCGAGTCACGTCCTGGCAGGACGGGGCCACCGAGGGCACGGTCGAGGAGGAGTTGCAGAAGGGCTTCTCCGAGGTGGGCATCGAGGTGTCCAACGAGCACGTGACCGCGCTCGCGGAGGCGATCCAGAGTCGGCACGGCGCTGTCGACGCCGCCGACGTTCTCGGCCGCTGAGCTGCCAGGGAGCGGTGCCCGGGATCGCTTCCGGCGTGACCGCGAGCCGGCCCGGCAGCTCGGGCCGGCTCCGCGGCGTCAGCCCGTCTTGCCGACGATGAAGTTCACCGCACCGACGCGTGGCGTCGACCGGGCCGTGAAGTACGAGCGGTGGATCGCCAGGCCGGCCGCGTTGTTCAGCGCCGTGAGGTTCTGGCCTCCGCGCTTGGTCGAGCCCTGGCAGGCCGGGTCGCCCGAGAAGCAGTAGGACCGCAGCCGACC
This sequence comes from Aeromicrobium sp., assembly GCA_040514145.1. Classification (GTDB taxonomy): domain Bacteria; phylum Actinomycetota; class Actinomycetes; order Propionibacteriales; family Nocardioidaceae; genus Aeromicrobium. Next base: position 4,848 of record JBEVDF010000073.1, on the reverse strand, counting down.
CTCGAACGCCTTGAGGTCACCCGTGGCGCGCGTGCCGAGCATGCCGAACTTCGTGAGCCCCGGCGTCGCGACGAAGGGCTCGGTGGGGTTGTACATCGGGTCGCCGTAGAGCACGACCGCGGCGATCTTGCCCCGCGCGGTGGCGTTGGGCCGCACGCCGCTGCTGGCGGCGAGGGCGTCGCCGATGACGTGAGCACCCTGGGAGAACCCGATCAGCACGGTCTTGGAGTTGGGGCACTTCGTGGCGAGGTAGTTGAGCGACTTCTGCAGGTTGACCACGCCGCCGTGCCGGCTGTTGTTGTAGGCCAGGCCCGCCATCCCGATGGAGGCGGCGTACGTCAGGCCCGAGATGTAGACGGTCTTCTTGCTCACGGTCTGCAGGTCACCGGCGACGGGGCCGGGCCGGCCCATGCCCGTCTTGTACGCGTACAGCGCCGTGCTGGTGGTGGCGGTGTTCGTGGTCCCTGCGGCCTCGTCGCTGCCGCGGACGACGACGGTGATGACGTTGGAGCACAGGGCCGACGACGCCGCGGCCTGGCTCGGTGGGGCCGCGAGCATCGTGAGGCCGAGGATCGCCGCGGTACCCGTGAGGGCTCCGTTGCGCAGGATCGTGAAGGTGGTCATGGTGGGTCCTTCCGCTGTGGGCCCGCGCCGTCGAGGACCCGATGGACCCACCTTCTGGCCGACCGGCCGCGGCCGACACCCCCGCAAACGGGGGCTGATTCGACCTCGGTCGGCGGCGAGGAGCTCCTCCTGGAGGAGAGCGCCCAGCAAGCGGGGTGTCGGTCCTTCAGGTCATGATGGTCGCGATGACCGGATCGGGGACGGTGCGCGGCGGCTCGGTCGCCGAGGTGTTCTGGGTGTTCCTGCGCTTGGGACTCACCTCGTTCGGCGGGCCGGTCGCGCACCTGGCGTACTTCCGCGAGGCGTTCGTGGAGCGCCGTCGGTGGATGACCGACGAGGCCTATGCCGACCTCGTGGCCCTGTGCCAGTTCCTGCCGGGCCCCGGGTCCAGCCAGGTCGGCATGGTGATCGGCCTGCGCCGCGCCGGGGTCGGCGGACTGCTGGCCGCGTGGTTCGCGTTCACGATGCCGTCGGCGATCCTGTTGGTGGCGTTCGCCTATGGCGTCTCCGCCTCCGGGGACGTGGCCGGCGCGGGCTGGCTGCACGGGGTGAAGGCGGCGGCGGTCGCGGTGGTCGCCCAAGCGGTGATCCAGATGGCGCGCACGCTGACGCCCGACCTCAAGCGGATCGTCATCGCGGTGGTGGGCGCCGCGGTGCTCCTCGTGGTGGCGAGCCCGGTGGCCCAGGTCGGCGTGATCGTGCTGGGCGGCCTGATCGGCTGGCTCTGGCTGCGCGCGGAGCAGCCCGAGACGGTGCGCGACCTCGCGCGGGTGTCGCACCGCAGCGGCATCGCCGCGCTGATCGTGTTCACCGTGCTGCTGATCGCGCTGCCGATCCTCGTGGCCGTCACGGACGACCCGACCCTGCGGCTGACCGACATCTTCTACCGGACAGGGGCCCTGGTGTTCGGCGGCGGCCACGTCGTCCTGCCGCTGCTGGAGTCCCAGACGGTGCAGGCCGGGCTGGTCGATCCCGACACCTTCCTCGCCGGATACGGCGCGGCGCAGGCGGTGCCGGGTCCGCTGTTCACGTTCTCGGCCTACCTCGGCGCGAGCATGGAGTCCGGGCCGAGCGGGGTCCTCGGCGCGTCGATCGCACTCGTGGCCGTCTTCCTCCCGGCCGGCCTGCTGGTCGTGGGGGTCCTGCCGTTCTGGGACCGACTGCGCCAGGCGCCCTCGGCCCGTCGCGTCGTGATGGGCGTCAACGCGGCCGTCGTCGGGATCCTCGCCGCGGCGCTCTACGACCCGGTGATCACGCAGGGCATCATCTCGGTCGGGACCCTGGCGATCGCGGTGGCGGTGTTCGTGTCGCAGTGGTGGGGGCGGGTGCCCGTGTGGGTGGCGGTCATCGCGGCCGGCGTCGCCGGTCAGCTGTTCCTCTGACGGTCCCGCGCTCGTGGTACTGGCGGTCGCGGTCCACGTCGCGCTGTTCGCCGCGGGATCGGGACGGATCGTGGTACCAAGATGTCGTCGGGGCGACCCGAAGGTAGAAAGATCCGTCCCGCGGAGCCGGTTCAGCCCCGAGCGAGCGCCAGGCCGGCCGCGCGGCCGGAGAAGATGCAGCCGCCGAGGAAGGTGCCCTCGAGCGCGTTGTAACCGTGCACGCCGCCGCCACCGAAGCCGGCGACCTCGCCCGCGGCGTACAGCCCGGGCACGGGTGCGCCGTCGGCGCCGAGCACCTGCGAGTCGAGGTTCGTCTGCAGGCCGCCGAGCGTCTTGCGCGACAGCACGTTGAGGCGCACGGCGATCAGCGGGCCGTGCGTGGGATCGAGGATCCGGTGCGGCTTGGCGACCCGCACGATCTTGTCCATCCGCGAGCGCCGCGCGTTGTGGATCGCCATCACCTGCACGTCCTTGGTGAACGGGTTGTCGAACTCGCGGTCACGCGCGACGATCTGGCGCTCGAGGATCGACGAGTCGAGCTCGGGCCCGCGGGCGATCTCGTTCATCCCCGTCACGAGGTCGTCCAGCGTCGAGGCCACCACGAAGTCGACGCCGTGCTGCTTGAACTTCTCCACGGGTCCGGGCGCGCCCTTCGCGAGCCGGCTCTTGACGAGGATGCGGAGGTCACGGCCGGTCAGGTCGGGGTTCTGCTCCGAGCCCGACAGGGCGAACTCCTTCTCGATGATCGACTGCGTGAGCACGAACCACGAGTAGTCGTGGCCCGTCGCGAGGATCTGCTTCATCGCACCGTTGGTGTCGGCGCCCGGGACGCCCGACATGCCGGTCAGCCGGCGACCGTTCGCGTCGAACCACATCGACGACGGCCCCGGCAGGATGCGGATGCCGTGGTCGGGCCAGATCGGGTCCCAGTTGGTGATGCCCTCGGTGTACGCCCAGAGCCGGTCGCGGTTCACGATGCGGCCGCCCGCGCGCTCGGAGATCTCGAGCATCCGACCGTCCACGTGCGCCGGGACGCCGGAGATGAGGTGCTCGGGGGCCGGGCCGATCCGCTCGGTGGGCCAGTTGGCGCGCATGAGCGCGTGGTTGTGGCCGATGCCGCCGGAGGTGACGACCACGGCCGCGGCGCGGTGCTCGAACTCGCCCACCACCTCGCGCGACGACTTCACCCCGCGCTCGGACTCGTCGGGCTCCAGCACCGAGCCACGCACGCCGACGACCGCACCGTTCTCGGTCAGCAGCTCGTCCACCTGGTGACGGAACGCGAACTGCACGAGCCCTCCGGTCTCGGCCCTCAGCACCGGGTGGGCGAACGTCTCGACGAGTCGCGGTCCGGTGCCCCACGTGATGTGGAAGCGCGGCACCGAGTTGCCGTGCCCGGTGGCCGAGCCGTCGCCGCGCTCGGCCCAGCCCACCATCGGCATGACCCGGTGGCCGAGCCGCCGCAGGTAGTCGCGCTTGCCGCCGGCGGCCCACGCCACATAGGCCTCGGCCCAGCGGCGTCCCCACACGTCCTCGTCGTCGAGGCGGTCGAAGCCCGCGGAGCCGAACCAGTCCTGGGCGGCGAGCTCGGCGGAGTCCTTGATGCCGGTGCGACGCTGCTCGGGGGAGTCGACGAAGAACAGGCCGCCGAGCGACCAGAACGCCTGCCCGCCGAGGTTCTGGCGGTTCTCCTGGTCGAGCACCAGCACGCGCCGGCCGGCCTGCGCGAGCTCGTGGGTGGCGACGAGGCCGGCGAGGCCGGCGCCGACGACGATGACATCGGGGTGGAAGGACATGTCGTCCACGGTGTCGCACGCGGGGCCACGACACCAGTACGTTTGTGCCTCAGTGACAAGGACTGTTGTCATCAAGGACGAGGATCGAGCCCGTGCCCGACACCACCGATCGCCGCCGTGCGATCAGCGCCCGCCTCACCGAGGGCGAGGCCGACCTCGTCGAGACCTTCCTGGCGTCGCTCGCGCGCGAGATCCCGGCCTACGCGACCCTCGATCAGCGCCAGCTGCAGGAGGTCCGCTCGATCATCGTGTGGATCCTGCACCGGGTGCTCGAGCTGTGGACGCAGGACGGCACCCTCACCGACGAGGACATCCGGCTGTTCCGCGGCGTCGGCGCCGTCCGTGCCCGCGACGGCCGGCCGCTCTCGGCGGTGCTGCGCGCCTACCGCGTCGCCGCGACCGCGTTCCTCGACGTGGTCGCCGAGCGCTTCCGCGACGACGTCTCGGTCGAGGACGTCACGTCGCTCGTCCGGGTCTGGTTCGCTGCACTCGACGAGCTGTCCGACGCCATCTACGACGGTTACGAGTCGACCGGCCGCGTCCTGGGCTCCGACCGCGAGAGCTCGCTGCGCCAGCTGCTGACCGACCTGCTGCTGGGGCGCCAGAGCCACGCGGGCACGCTCGCGGCGCGACTGCGCGAGCTCGAGGCCGAGCTGCCCACCGCGTTCGACCTCGTCGTGATCCGGGGCGCCGACCCGGTCCGGGCGGCCGCCGCGGTCGCCGGCGTCCGGGAGTCGGACGAGGGACCGCTGATCGCCTCGCTCCACACCGTGATGGACGGTGTCGGAGTGGTGCTGCTCGCGCATGCCGACCCGGCCGTGCTGGCCGAGCAGCTGTCGCGCCTCGGGCTGCGCGCCGCGCACCACGGCGGGGTCACGCCCCGCACCGCCCCGAGGGCCTACCGGCTGGCGCTGCACGCGGGCGGCCACGCGCCCGGGCTCGCCTGGCCCGGACCGCTGCTGGACGCCGGCGACCTCGAGGGGCTCGCGCTGGCGTCGGGCCACCCCGACGCCGATCCCGCCCGGGCGGCACGGGTCGTCCTCGGA
>JBEVDF010000023.1:0-6964 GCA_040514145.1 Aeromicrobium sp. | reverse complement strand
CAACCGGCTCGAGCGCCACGCGGTCTGGCACCTGGTCTCCGACGTCGTCGGGCACCTGCCGGCGGGCGTCGGCGACGGCGACCTGTTGCGCGCCACCTTCCCGCCCGGCTCGGTCACCGGTGCGCCGAAGGTGCGCGCGATGGAGCTCATCGCCGAGCTCGAGGCCACGGGACGCGAGGCCTACACGGGCGCGATCGGGCATGTCAGCGCCACGGCGGGGATGGAGCTCAACGTCGTCATCCGCACGTTCGAGTTCGCCCGCGACGCCCACGGCCGCTCACGCGTGTGGCTGGGCGTCGGAGGCGGGATCGTGGCCGACTCCGATCCCGACGACGAGTACGCCGAGTGCCTCGTGAAGGCGCGCCCGCTCATCCAGGCGATCGGTGGGCGCCTCGACCTCGTGGCCGCCGCACACGACACGCTCGCGCCCGCCGAGCCCACGAGCCGCGAGCACGTCGAGCCGGCCGACCTGAGCCGTGGCGTCTTCGAGACGGTGCTGGTCCACGACGACCGCGCGATCGACCTCGACGCCCACCTGGCCCGGCTCGATGCCAGCGTCCGCGCCGTCTACGGCACCACCGTGCGGGCCGGGCTCGAGGACGCGGTCCGCAGCCGGGTCGCCGGCCTGACCGGGCGGCACCGGCTGCGCATCGACGCCGTGCCGGTCGACGAGGACGTCCGGGTCTCGATGTCCACCGCGCCGGTCGGCGCCACCCCCGCGTCGTGGGAGCTGGTGCCGCGCCTGGTGCCCGGCGGTCTGGGCCAGCACAAGTGGGTCGACCGCAGCCTCGTGCCCGCGACCGACCACGGCGAGCCGCTGCTGATCGACGCCGCCGACGGGTCGGTCCTCGAGACCGGCCGGGCCAACGTCTTCGCGGTGCTCGACGACGGCCTCCACACCCCGGCGCTCGACGGCCGTCTGCTCCCGGGCACGGCCCGCGCCCGCGTGATCGACCATGCCGCGGCGCTCGGGATCCCGGTGTTCCAGCACCGCCTCACCACCGCCGACCTCGCCGCCGCCACCGAGGTCTTCGCCACCAACTCCCTGCGCGGGATCGTGCCGGTCACCTCGTGCGAGGGCGTCGGCGCCTGGCCCGCCGGCCCCCTCACCGCCCGGCTCGCGGAGGCCCACACGGCGGCGCTGGACGGACCTTGGTACCAAGATGTCGCGCAGGCGACCCGAAGGTCGAAAGATCCGTCCCTCCCGGGGCGGCCGCGGGTGCTGTTCATCGACAACTACGACTCGTTCGTGTTCAACCTCGTGCAGTACGTGGGCGAGCTCGGCGGCACCACCGAGGTGGTGCGCAACGACGCCAGCTCGGTCGAGGAGCTGCTCGCGGGCGACTTCACGCACGTCGTCGTCTCGCCCGGGCCCGGCACCCCCGCCGACGCGGGCATCAGCGCCGAGGTCGTGCGCCGGTTCGGCGCCCACACCCCCGTGCTCGGTGTCTGCCTGGGCCACCAGGTCATCGGCGAGGTCTTCGGCGCTCGCGTCGTCCGCGCCGCGCAGGTCGTGCACGGAAAGTCCTCGCTCGTCCACCACGAAGGCTCCGGGGTGTTCGCCGGACTGCCGTCGCCGCTGGTGTGCGCGCGCTACCACTCGCTCGTCGTCGAGGACGTGCCGCCGAGCCTGGAGGTCACGGCGCGCACGGGCTCGGGCATCGTCATGGGCCTGCGCCACCGCAGCCTGCCGATCGAGGGCGTCCAGATGCACCCCGAGTCGATCCTCACGTCGCGCGGCCACGACCTGCTGGCCGCCTTCCTCCGCCGAACTGCCACCCCGCGCGCCGTTTGAGAGGATGGGGCCACGGCCCCTCAGGCCGCCGGACGAGTGGAGTCGTACCCGGATCGCGACAAGACGGCCACTGAGGAGTGCGTCATGTCCTGGATCGTCCTGGTCGTCTCCGGAGTCTTCGAAGCCGTGTGGGCCACCGCCCTGGGCCGCAGCGAGGGCTTCACGAAACTCGGCCCGTCCCTGGTCTTCGCCGGTGCCCTGGTCGTCAGCATGGGCGGTCTCGCGTGGGCCATGCGCGACCTGCCGGTGGGCACCTCGTACGCCGTCTGGGTGGCGATCGGCGTGGCCGGCACCGTCGCCTACGCGATGATCACCGGCACCGAGCCCGCCTCCGTGGCCAAGATCGCCCTGTTGCTGGGCCTCATCGGGTGCGTCGTCGGCCTGAAGATGCTGGACCACTGACTAGGCTGGCCACGTGTACGAAAGCGTGATCCAGGACCTCATCGACGAGCTCGGACGTCTGCCGGGCATCGGCCCGAAGAGCGCCCAGCGGATCGCCTTCCACCTGCTCGACGCCGACCCCGAGGACGTGAAGCGCTTCGCGCAGACCCTCGTCGACGCGAAGACCAAGGTGCTCTTCTGCTCGGTGTGCGGCAACGTCACGGTCGACACGACGTGCCGCATCTGCGCCGACCCGCGCCGCGACGACACCGTGCTGTGCGTCGTCGAGGAGAGCAAGGACGTCATCGCCATCGAGCGCACCCGCGAGTTCCGCGGCCGCTATCACGTGCTCGGCGGCGCGATCAGCCCGATCGCCGGCATCGGACCCGACCAGCTGCGCATCAAGGAGCTGCTCGGGCGCCTCCAGGACGGCACGGTCACCGAGGTCATCATCGCCACCGACCCGAACCTCGAGGGCGAGGCCACGGCCACCTACCTCATGCGCATGCTGGTGCCGATCGGCCTGCGGGTCACCAAGCTCGCCAGCGGCCTGCCCGTCGGCGGCGACCTCGAGTACGCCGACGAGGTCACCCTCGGGCGCGCCTTCGAGGGCCGCACCGCCGTCGGCTGACCGTGACAGATTCCCCGGGTCCAGCGCCCGGACGGCGGCCCGGCGCCTCGAAGCGCAGGGGCTAGACTGGCCCAGGCGCAGCGTGGCGTCATCCCACTGCGCCTGCAGACCCTCCAGAGCAAGGAAATGTCCATGGGCATCGTCGTGCAGAAGTACGGCGGCTCGTCGGTGGCCGACGCCACCAGCATCAAGCGAGTCGCCCAACGCATCGTGGCGACCAAGAAGGCCGGTCACGACGTGGTCGTCGTCGTGTCCGCAATGGGCGACACGACCGACGAGCTGATCGACCTGGCCAACCAGGTCTCCCCCCTCCCCCCGGGCCGCGAGCTCGACATGCTGCTGACCGCCGGCGAGCGCATCTCGATGGCGCTGCTGGCGATGGCGATCGAGACCCTCGGCCAGGAGGCCCGCAGCTTCACCGGCTCGCAGGCCGGCGTCCTCACCGACGACGTCCACGGCAAGGCCAAGATCATCGACGTCACGCCCGGTCGCCTGCAGTCCGCGATCGCCGACGGCGCGGTCGTGATCGTCGCGGGCTTCCAGGGCGTCTCGCAGACCACGAAGGACATCACCACGCTCGGCCGTGGCGGCTCGGACACCACCGCCGTCGCGCTCGCCGCGGCGCTCGATGCCGAGGTCTGCGAGATCTACACCGACGTCGACGGCATCTTCACCGCCGACCCGCGCATCGTCCCCACCGCCACGCGCATCCCCGCGATCTCCTACGAGGAGACGCTCGAGATGGCCGCGAACGGCGCCAAGATCCTGCACCTGCGGTGCGTCGAGTACGCCCGCCGCAACAACATGCCCATCCACGTGCGGTCGTCGTTCAGCGACAAGACCGGCACCTGGGTCGTGGCCGCCGAAGACGTCAGCACCTACACGGAAGAAGGACAGGCGATGGAGCACGCCATCATCTCCGGGGTCGCCCACGACCGCAGCGAGGCCAAGATCACGGTCGTCGGAGTCCCCGACAAGGTCGGCTACGCCGCCGCCGTGCTGCGCGCCCTCGCCGAGGCCCGGATCAACATCGACATGATCGTCCAGAACGTGTCGGCCGCCGCCACGGCGCTCACCGACATCTCGTTCACGCTGCCGCGCGACGACGGCCAGACCGCGATGACCGCGCTCGCGCGCCTGAAGGACCAGATCGGCTTCGAGCGCCTGCAGTACGACGACAGCGTCGGCAAGGTCTCGATCGTCGGCGCGGGCATGCGCTCGCAGCCCGGCATCACCGCCACGTTCTTCGAGGCCCTCGCCTCGGCCGGCGTGAACATCGGCATGATCTCGACCTCCGAGATCCGCATCTCGGTGGTCGTCGGCGAGAACGAGGTCGACGCCGCCGTCAACGCCGCCCACGAGGCCTTCGGCCTGGGCGCCGAGGACACCGAGGCCGTGGTGTACGGAGGGACCGGACGATGACCAACATCGGAGTGGTCGGTGCGACCGGCCAGGTCGGCGCCGTCATGCGCAAGCTGCTCGAGGAGCGGAACTTCCCCGCCGACTCGGTGCGCTTCTTCGCCTCCGCCCGCTCGGCGGGCAAGACCCTGCCGTTCCGCGGCCAGGAGATCGTCGTCGAGGACACCGCCACCGCGGACATCTCCGACCTCGACATCGCGCTGTTCAGCGCCGGCGCCACGATGAGCAAGGTGCAGGCCCCGCGCTTCGCGGAGGCCGGCGTCACCGTCATCGACAACTCGTCGGCATGGCGCAAGGACCCCTCGATCCCGCTGGTCGTCAGCGAGGTCAACCCGCACGACATCCCCGCGGGCGACGCGGCGCGCGGCCGCGGCATCATCGCGAACCCGAACTGCACCACGATGGCCGCGATGCCCGTGCTCAAGCCCCTGCACGACGCGGCAGGCCTCGTGCGCCTCACCGTCAGCAGCTACCAGGCGGTGTCGGGCTCCGGCCTCGCCGGCGTCGAGGAGCTGCACTCGCAGGTCCTCGCCACGGCGGAGAAGGCCGACGCCCTGACCCACGACGGTCACGCGGTCGCGTTCCCCGACCCGGTCAAGTACGTCGCGCCGATCGCGTTCAACGTGATCGCGCTCGCCGGCTCGATCGTCGACGACGGCTCGAACGAGACCGACGAGGAGCAGAAGCTCCGCAACGAGTCGCGCAAGATCCTCGGCCTGCCCGACCTGCGGGTGGCGGGCACGTGCGTGCGCGTCCCGGTGTTCACGGGTCACTCGCTGTCGATCCACGCCGAGTTCGCCGACGACATCACGCCCGAGCAGGCCACGGAGATCCTCGCCTCGGCCCCCGGCGTGCGCCTGGCCGACGTGCCCACCCCGCTCGACGCGGCCGGTGGCGACGAGAGCCTCGTCGGCCGGATCCGCCAGGACCAGTCGGTCGAGGGCAACAAGGGCCTCGTGCTGTTCGTGTCGGGCGACAACCTGCGCAAGGGCGCCGCGCTGAACACGATCCAGATCGCCGAACTGCTGGTCTGATCTCGACCTGCGCCTCGCTGCGCTCGTCAGCTACTCGATCACCGGTCCGGTGATCGAGTAGCTGACGAGCCGGCGTATCGAGGTCACCCCCGCTCGGCCAGCCGAGCGAAGTCGTCGAGGACCTCGGGGTTCTGCAGCGCACCCTTGGCGGCCGCGTCGTCCACCGGGGTGCCGCGCAGGATCTTCTTGACCGGCACCTCGAGCTTCTTGCCCGAGAGCGTGCGCGGCATGCCGCGCACCTGGTGCACCTCGTCGGGCACGTGGCGCGGCGACAGCTTCGTCCGCAGCTCGGTGGCGATCCGCTTCGTGAGGTCGTCGTCGAGCACGGCGCCCTCGACGAGCGCGACGAACAGCAGCAGCCGGCCAGCGCCGCCCTCGTCGTCCTCCAGGTGCACCACGATGCTGTCGGCCACCTCGGGCATGGACTCCACGACGGAGTAGAACTCCGAGGTGCCCAGCCGCACACCGCCGCGGTTGAGGGTGGCGTCGCTGCGGCCGGTGATCGTGCACGAGCCGTACGACGTCAGGTTGATCCAGTCGCCGTGGCGCCACACGCCCGGGAAGTCCTCGAAGTAGGCGGCGCGGTAGCGCGAACCGTCGTCGTCGCCCCAGAAGCCCACGGGCATCGACGGCATGGGCTGCTTGATCACGAGCTCGCCGAGCTGGTCGCGCACGGGCTTCCCGGACTCGTCGAAGGAGTCGACGTCGCAGCCCAGGGCGCGGCACGAGATCTCGCCGGCGTAGACCGGCACGATGGGCGCGGCGCCCACGAACGCCGCACAGGTGTCGGTGCCGCCCGAGACCGAGGCCAGTTGGACCTTCGGGTCGAACTCGTCGTACACCCAGCGGAATCCGGCCTCGGGCAACGGGGCGCCGGTGGACCCCAGCGCCCGCAGCGCCGAGAGGTCGGCGACCTGCGCGGGGTGCAGCTGCTCCTTGCGGCACTGCAGCAGGAACGGCGCGCTCGTACCGAAGTAGGTGACCCCCACCTCTGCGGCCATCTCCCACAGCGCGCCGAGGCTCGGGTGGGCGGGGTTGCCGTCGAACATCACCACGGTGGCGCCTACGCCGATGCCGGAGACGAGGTAGTTCCACATCATCCAGCCGGTCGTGGAGAACCAGAAGAACCGGTCGTCCGGCCCCAGGTCGCTCTGCAGGCTGAGTGCCTTGAGGTGCTCGATCGTGATGCCGCCGTGACCGTGCACGATCGGCTTCGGCAGGCCCGTGGTGCCCGAGGAGAACAGCACGTAGAGGGGGGTGTCGAACGCCAGCCGCTCGAAGTCCAGCGGACCGGGCCGGCTCGTGAACCGCTCCCACGTGATCGCGGCCTCGGGCGCCGGCGCGGCCGCGTCGAGGTACGGCAGCCAGACCACGGTGCGCAGGCTGGGCAGGGCGGCGGAGATCGTCGCCACCTGCTCGCGCCGGTCGATCCCCTTGTCGCCGTACCGGTAGCCGTCCACCGCGAGCAGGACCACGGGCTCGATCTGCTGCCACCGGTCGATGACGCTCTGCGTGCCGAACTCGGGAGCACACGAGGAGAACACCGCGCCGAGGCTGGCGCTGGCCAGCAGCAGGACGAGGGTCTCGGGGATGTTCGGGGCGTAGGCCGCGACGCGATCGCCGGCACCCACGCCGAGGTCGACCAGACCCTGGCGCGCTCGCGCCACCTGGTCGCGCAGCTCGGCGGCGGTCAGCCGGACTTCG
>JBEVDF010000342.1:0-4803 GCA_040514145.1 Aeromicrobium sp. | reverse complement strand
CTGTTCTGGGCGGCGCCCGAGGGCGAGGGCGTCCCGGCGCCCGCGCCGGTGGTGGCGACGACGACCACGCTGAAGGTCCCGGCGACGGCGACCTACGGCCGGTCGATCACCGCCACCGTCAAGGTGACGGCGGCCGGCGCGCAGAAGCCCGCCGGAACGGTGCAGGTGCGTGAGGGCTCGAAGGTGCTCGCCTCGCGGGCGCTCCCGGCGAGCGGCACGGCGACCCTGAGCGTCTCGGGCCTCAAGCCCGGCACGCGCCGCCTGACGGCCCACTTCGTCCCGTCGGGCGCCGGCTTCGCACCCTCCGCCTCGGCTCCGGCCACGGTCAAGGTCGCCAAGGCGGCCTCGCGCACCGGGGTCAAGGCCAAGGCGCTCGGCCAGGGTCGTGTCCAGGTCACCGTCACGGTGAAGTCGTCGGCGGGCACGCCCACCGGCACCGTGCGGGTCAAGGTCGGGTCGACGACCAAGGTGGTCAAGCTGAAGAACGGCAAGGCCACGGTCACGCTGAAGTCGGCCAAGGGCAAGCGCGCCGTCTGGGCCCGCTACGGCGGCTCGTCGCTGTTCTCGCCCAGCGCGAAGGCCACCACGGTCCGCGTGCGCTGAGCCAGCTGACAGTTTCCCCGGTTAAGTGGGTTTCCTGTCACTTAACGAGGTTTGCGAACCTCGTTAAGTGACAGTTTCCCCGCTTAACCGGGGAAACTTCGTCTCGGTCAGGCCCGCACGTGGTGCCGCCCCAGCGGCAGGATCATGGGGCGGCCGCTGGTGGGATCCTCGACCACCCGGGCGTCGAGGCCGAACACGATCTTGACCGTCTCCTGCGTCAGCACCTCCTCGGCCGAGCCCTGGGCGTGGATGAGCCCGCGGTCCACGGCGACGAGGTGGTCGGCGTAGCGCGCCGCGAGGTTCAGGTCGTGCAGCACCATCGCGATCGTCGTGCCGCGCGTGCGGTTGAGGTCGGTCAGCAGGTCCAGCACCTCCACCTGGTGGCACACGTCGAGGAAGGTGGTCGGCTCGTCGAGCAGCAGCACCTCGGTCTGCTGGGCGAGCGCCAGGGCGATCCAGACCCGCTGGCGCTGGCCACCGGAGAGCTCGTCCACGACGCGGTCGGCCAGCTCGAGCACGCCGGTGTCCTCGAGGGCGGAGGCGACGATCGCGTCCTCGTCGGCGGTCCAGCGCGCGAAGGTGCGACGATGCGGATGGCGGCCCTGTGCCACCAGTTCGGCCACCGTGATGCCCTCGGGTGCGATGGGGGACTGGGGCAGCAGCCCGAGGCGGCGCGCGACCTGCTTGGTGGGCATCGAGTGGATGTCGCTGCCGTCGAGCAGGACCCGGCCGGACTGGGCGGGCAGCAGGCGGGCGAGGCCGCGCAGCAGGGTGGACTTGCCGCACGCGTTCGCGCCGACGATGGTCGTGATCTTGCCGGCCGGCAGCGACAGGGTCAGGTCCTTGACGATCGGACGGTCGCCGTACGCCAGAGTCAGTGACTCGGTGGTCAAGGTGGTGGTCACAGGGAGCCTCCCGTGCGCTGGGTGCGGATGAGCAGGTAGATCAGGAACGGTGCGCCGAGGGCGCCGGTGATGACGCCGACGGGGTAGCGCGTGTCGAACGCGTACTGGCCGATCAGGTCGGCCGCCAGGACGAGCGTGGAGCCGACCAGCGCCGAGGGCAGCATCAGCGAGCCCCGGTGGCCGACCAGCCGCGTGGCGATCGGGCCGGACATGAAGGCGACGAACAGGATCGGCCCGGTCGCGGCCGTGGCGAACGACGCCAGCGCCACGGCGACGAGCACGAGCATCCGCCGGGTCGCCTCGACCGGAACGCCGAGCCCCGCGGCGAGGTCCTCGCCGAGCCGCAGGAGGGCCAGGCGCGGGCCCAGCAGCAGCAGGACCGGCGCCAGCACGACGAACGGGATGGCCACGATCGCCACGGTCTCCCACGACGCGAGGTTGAGGCTGCCGTTCAGCCACCGCATCGCGCGCTGCAGGTCGAGCTCGTTGGCGTAGACCAACAGGTAGGACGTGGCGCTGTGCAGCATCGCGGCGATGCCGATGCCCACGAGGATGAGCCGCGTGCCGACCGCCTTGCCGGAGGCCGCGAGGCCGTAGATCAGGGCCGCGGTGGCGACGCCGGCCACGACTGCACCGAGCGAGACCGCGAGGCCGCTGGCGCCCAGCACGACGATCCCGAACAGAGCCGCGGCGTTGGCGCCGTTCGTGATGCCGATGATGTCCGGGCTCGCCAGCGGGTTGCGCAGCATCGTCTGGAAGGTGATGCCCGCCAGCCCGAATGCCGCGCCCGCGAGCACCGCGAGAACGGCGCGCGGCAGTCGCAGCTCGCCGACGATGAAGGAGGCGCCGGGCACCTGCTCGCCGATGATCACGCGCCAGACGTCGCCGAGGGAGTACACGGGGTCGCCCGCGCTCAGGGACACCACGAACAGCACGACGAGCGTGATCGCCAGGCCGGCGACGGTGAGGGTGGCGCGGCGCGCACCACGGGTGCGGGCGGCGTGGACGATCTCGGGACCGGTGAGGACGCTCATGCGGCACCCCCGGTGCGGCGCAGGACGACCCAGAGGAAGACAGGTCCGCCGATCAGGGCGGTGATGACGCCGACGTCGATCTCGCCCGGGCGGCCGAGCACGCGACCCACCACGTCGGCGAGGGTCACCAGGGTGGCGCCGACGGTGGCGCACACCGGGAGCAGCCAGCGGTGGTCGGAGCCGACCACGAGCCGGCACAGGTGCGGCACGACCAGGCCGACGAAGCCGATGGGGCCGGCCAGCGCGGTGGCGGCGCCGCACAGCACGATCGCGCCGGCGGCGGCCGACAGGCGCGTGCGGACGACGGAGACGCCCAGGCCGGCGGCGGCCTCGTCGCCGAGCGCGAGGATGTTCAGGGAGCGGGCGCTGGCGAAGCAGATCGCCGCGCCGACGACGAGGATCGGCAGCACCATGAGGGTGTCGGAGTTCTCGGCGCGACCGACGCTGCCGACCTGCCAGAACCGGAAGACTCGCATGACGTCGATCCGCGGCAGCAGGATCGCGCTCGACAGCGAGATGAACGCGGCGGTGGTGATCGCGCCGGCCAGTGCCAGCTTGAGCGGCGTGGGCCCGCCGGGACCCAGCGACCCCACGAGGTAGACGAAGACTGCGGCGAGCGCGGCGCCGGCGAGGGCGAAGACGATGTACTCGGGCATCGACGCGGCGCCGAAGAAGGCGATGCCGACCACGACCACCAGCGAGGCGCCCGAGTTGATGCCCAGGATGAACGGGTCGGCGAGCGGGTTGCGGGTGACGGCCTGCAGCACCGCGCCGGCCATGCCGAGGGCGGCGCCGACGAGCATCGCCAGGATCGTGCGCGGCACGCGGGAGCGGATGGCAGCCGACGTGACGTCGTCACCGCTGCCCGTGAGGGCCTCCCAGACGTCGCCCAGGCTCACGACGCGAGCACCGAACGCCACCGAGAGGAACACCGCGGCGACGAGCGCCACGATGCTGACCAGGAACCACCACGGGGGCCGCCGCGTCAGTGCGGCAGCCCCCACGGTCGGATCGGTCGTCGTGGTCACTTCACCTTCGCAGCGGCGTCCGCGAGCAGGGTGACGTAGTCGTCCAGCATCCACGGGATGGACAGGGCCGAGGGCGACACGGCCGCGGCGAGCGGCGTGTTGTCCTTCAGCAGGGCGGTCGAGCCGCGCGTGAACGCGTCGACCTGGCCCAGCAGCGGGTCGGCCTGGACCTTCTTCAGGGCCGCGTCGTCGCCATAGCCGACGAACACGTCGGCGCCGTTGAGCTCGTCGGCCTTCTCCGCGCTGATCTCCAGGAAGAACTGGTCGCTGCCCTCGGAGGCCTTCGTCACGAAGTCGGGCGTCTCGAAGCCCAGGTCGTTGAGGAAGGCCGCGCGGGTGTCGGACGCCGTGTAGTAGCCGACCTTGCTCAGGTCGCTCGGGTCGATCCAGCTCATGACGGCCGTCTTGCCCTTGATCTCGGGGCGCTTCGCGGTGGCGTCGGTGATCTGCTGCTCGAGGTCGGAGATCAGCTGCGTGGCCTCGTCGGACTTGCCCAGGGCCTGGCCGGTGAGCTTGAGGGCGTCGCGCCACGAGGTGCCCCACGCCTGGTCGGGGTAGGCGACGACCGGTGCGATCTTGCTGAGCGTCTCGTACTCCTCCTTCGTCAGGCCGGAGTTGGGCGCGAGGATCAGGTCGGGGCTGGTCTTGGCGACCGCGGTGGCGTCGATGCCGTCGGTCTCGTCGAACAGCACGGGGGCCTCGCCGCCGAGCTCGTCGAGCTGGTCCTTGACCCACGGGTGCAGGCCGTCGGTGTCGTCGTCGCCGTAGGTGACCTTGGGCATGCCGACCGGCACGACGCCGAGGGCCAGGGCGGTGTCCTGGTTCGACCAGGCCACGGTGGCGACGCGCTTCGGCTCGCTCGGGATCTCGGTGGTGCCGAGGGCGTGCTCGATCGTGACCGGGAAGTTCTCGCCCGAGGTTCCCGCGGACTCGTTCGTGTCGTCGTCGGGGGAGCCGCAGGCGGCGAGGCTGAGCGCGAGGGTCGCGGCGGCCAGCAGGGGTGCGAGGCGCAAGGGAGTACCTTTCATCACGGGTAGGTAAGCCAATCCTAAGCCTTCGGTCCGCGGCGACACCACCGGGATCCGGTTCATGGGCACGAGGGCGGCGCTGATGGCTACGGTGGGTCCATGCCAGGACTGGACTTCGACCCGCTCGAGCGCGCCGGCGAGCTCTGGGAGGAGCGCATCGGCGATGCGACCTCGATGCGGTTGGCGACCTCGATCATGCGGGTCC
>JBEVDF010000249.1:0-5278 GCA_040514145.1 Aeromicrobium sp. | reverse complement strand
CCGATCCTCATCACCGAGAACGGCGGTGCGTTCAACGAGGCCCCCGGCGAGGACGGACGGATCCACGACCAGCGCCGCATCGACTACACCGCCGCGCACCTGGCGGCCCTGCGCGCCGCGATGGACGCCGGCGTCGACGTGCGCGGGTACTTCCACTGGTCGTTCATGGACAACTTCGAGTGGGCCGAGGGCTACTCGCAGCGGTTCGGCCTGACCTGGGTCGACTACGCGACGCAGCAGCGCATCCCTAAGGACTCGTTCACCTGGTACCGATCGGTGATCGACGCCCAGCGGGCCCGGTGACCGCGCCGGTCGAGCGACTGGCGCCCGTGCGCCTGCCGTGGCTGCTGTCGGTCGCGGTCGTCAACCTGGGCACCTACGTCGCGTTCTTCGGGCCGCTCGCGGTGCTGCTGCCGCAGCAGACCGAGGCGATCGTCGGCGACGACAAGGAGACGGCGCTGGCCATCGTCACGGGCATCGGCGCGGCGATCTCGATGGTCGCCAACCCGCTGCTCGGTGCGCTGTCGGACCGCACGCGCTCGCGCTTCGGGCGCCGGGTCCCGTGGATCACCGCCGGCTCGGTGGTGGGCGCGCTCGGCCTGACGATCCTGTCCGGAGCGAGCGAGTTCTGGCAGGTCGTCGTCGGCTGGTGCCTCGTCCAGGCCTCGGTCAACGCGTCGCTCGCGTCGATCACCGCGACCCTGCCCGACCGGGTGCCCGTCGCCCAGCGCGCGTGGGCCAGCGGGCTCGTCGGCCTCGGCCAGACACTCGGCATCCTCGTGGGCGCGGGGCTGGCGATCGCGTTCGGCGGCACCCGCGGCGGCTACCTGGCCTGTGCGGCGTTCCTGCTCCTGAGCGCACTGCCGTATCTCGCCCGCAGCCAGGACAAGCCCCTCACCGAGCGCGTGCCGTGGTCGGCTCGGGAGTTCACCCGGTCGTTCTGGGTCTCGCCGGCGGAGCATCCTGACTTCGCCTGGGCCTGGCTGACCCGGTTCCTGGTCAATCTCGGCAACGCGATCGCGACGCTCTACCTGCTGTACTTCCTCACCGACGCGGTCGGGCTGGCCGACCCCGACGGCGGCGTGTTCGTCGTCATCGCGGTGAACTCGGTGGTCGTGGCGATCTCGGCGGTCGTGGCCGGGCGCTGGTCCGACCGGGTGGAGCGGCGCAAGGTGTTCGTGATCTGGGCGGGCGTCGTCATGGCGGTCGCCGCGCTGCTGCTGGCGTTCTGGCAGACCTGGCCCGGCGTTCTGGTGGCAGCGGTCGTGCTGGGCCTGGGGTTCGGCGCGTTCATCGCGGTGGATCTGGCGATCGTCACCGAGGTGCTGCCCGACGAGGCGGGCTTCGCGAAGGACCTCGGCGTCATCAACATCGCCAACGCCCTGCCCCAGGTGATCGCCCCCGTGATCGCGGCTCCGATCGTGACGGTCTTCGGCGGCTACACGACGCTGTACGTCACTGCCGGCCTGGTCGGCCTGGCCGGAGCGATGGCCGTGGTGCGCATCCGCGGGGTGAGCTGAGCCCTCCCTCGCGCCCCGCCGACCGCGCCCACCCGGCCGCGCCCGCCACCCACTTTTGGAAACGAATTCACGCGGAATCGGCTCCTGGAGGTGAATCCGTGTCCAAAAGTGGAACTTGGGGGCGCGGCCGGGGCAAGTAGGTCAGGCGACCTTGAGGTCGACCTCGACGTTGCCGCGGGTGGCGTTCGAGTAGGGGCACACCTGGTGGGCCTGCTCGACGAGCTTCTGCGCGTCCTCGGCGCTGACGTTCGGCAGCGTCACCTCGAGGGCGACGGCCAAGCCGAAGCCGCCGTTGCCGTTGTCGCCGATCGAGACGTCGGCGACGACCTCGGAGTCCGACACGTCGGCGCCGAACTTCTTGCCGACCAGCCGCAGCGCGGAGTGGAAGCACGCGGCGTAGCCCGCGGCGAAGAGCTGCTCGGGGTTCGTGGCGCCGCCCGGGCCGCCCAACTCCTTCGGGCTGCGGACGTCGGCGGCGAGGATGCCGTCGGTGGACTCGACGCGACCGTTGCGGCCGTCACCCGTGGCGACAGCGCTGGCGGTGTAAAGGGAATTCATGTGCACAACTCTATTGTGTGCAATCGAATGCTGCAAACGCTAGTCTTGGCAGGTGGAGGACTACCCGCAGCTGGCGCTCAATCAGCAGATCTGCCTGCCGCTCTACGCCGCCTCCCGGGCGGTCACCCGGCGCTACACCGACCTGCTCGCCGAGACCGGCCTGACCTACCCGCAATATCTGTGCCTGCTGGCGCTGTGGGAGGCCGACGGGCCGTTGGTCGTCGGCGAGCTGGGCACGCGGCTGCACCTGGACTCCGGAACCCTCACTCCCCTGCTCAAGCGCATGGAGAACGCGGGGTTCGTCACGCGCACCCGCGATCACCAGGACGAACGCCGGGTGCGGATCTCGGTGACCGACCAGGGCTGGGCGCTGCGCGAGCGCGTGGCCGACGTGCCCGCACGACTCATGCAGGGCACGGGGATGACCAAGGCCGACGCGCGCGCGCTGCGCGGCCTCCTCGACCGCCTCATCGGCGAGCTCGAGGGCTGAGGGTCAGAGCGGGAGCTTGGGCTGCGGCGGCGCGTGGGCCGGGTCGACGCCGTCGAAGAGGCTGGAGACGGACTCGCCCGCGTGGAGGCGGGCGATCGCCTCGGCGAACAGTGGAGCCACCGAGCGGACCTTGAGCTCGGGCCAGTCGGCCGGCGCCGGGACGGTGTCGGTGGTGACGACCTCGGTGATCGCCGGGTGCGACCGCAGACGCTCGACCGCCTTGCCCGCGAAGAGGCCGTGCGTGCAGGCCACCGACGCCTCGGTGACGCCGGCCTCGGCCAGCTTGTCCATCAGCTCGATGATCGAGCCGCCGGTGGCGATCTCGTCGTCGAGCACGATCGCGCGCTTGCCCGCGACATCACCGACGATCGTGTCGATGACGACCTTGTCGTCGGCCTTGCGCTGCTTGCTGCCGGCCGCGACCGGCAGACCCAGCAGGCGCGCGAACTGCGACGCGGTCTTGGCGTTGCCGAAGTCGGGAGACACGACGATCGCGTTGCTGAGGTCCTGCGCGCGGTAGTGCTCGGCGAGCTCGCCCAGCGCGGTGAGGTGGTCGACGGGCATCGAGAAGAAGCCGTGCACCTGGGGCGCGTGCAGGGTCATCGTGACCACGCGGTTGACGCCCGCGGTGGCGAGCATGTCGGCGACCAGCTTGCCGCCGATCGAGATGCGCGACGCGTCCTTCTTGTCCGAGCGTGCGTACGCGTAGTGCGGGATCACCGCGGTGACGGAGGCCGCGGACGCCCCGCGCGCCGCATCGACCATGAGCAGCAGCTCCATCAGGTGGTCCTGCGTCGGCGGCACGAGCGGCTGCACGATGTAGACGTCGCGTCGGCGGCAATTGTCCAGCAGTTGGACCTGGAGGCAGTCGTTGCTGAACCGCTGACTGTCCGAAGGGCTCAGCGCGACACCCAGGTTGTTGCAGATCTCCTCCGCAAGCTTCCGGTGCGCACTACCCGAGAACACGACGATGTCGTCCACGGCTCGAAGGCTAACGGGTGACGGCCCGCGGTGAACAGGTCAGGCCCACAGCTGGCCCTCGAGGCGGTCCTCGGCCTCGTCGATCGTGCCCTCGTACGCCCCGGTGGAGAGGTACTTCCATCCCGCGTCGGCGATCACGAAGGCGATGTCGGCGCGCTCGCCGGCCTTGACGGCCTTGGCCGCCTGGGCCAGCGCGGCGTGCAGGATCGCACCGGACGAGATGCCGGCGAAGATGCCCTCCTCGTCGATCAGCTGGCGCACACGGCGCACCGCGTCGCGCGGCCCCACCGAGAAGCGGCTGTCGATGAGCGAGGCGTCGTACAGCTCGGGGACGAAGCCCTCATCGAGGTTGCGCAGCCCGTAGACGAGCTCGCCGTAGCGAGGCTCGGCCGCCACGATGCGCACGTCGGGCCGGTGGTCGCGGAAGAACCGCCCGACGCCCATCAGGGTGCCGGTGGTGCCCAGGCCGCCGACGAAGTGCGTGATGGTGGGCAGGTCCTCGAGCAGCTCGGGCGCCGTGCCGTTGTAGTGCGCGTCGGCGTTCGCCGGGTTGCCGTACTGGTAGAGCATGACCCAGTCGGTGTGCTCGGCCGCGAGGCCCTTGGCGACCCGGACGGCCTCGTTGGACCCGCCGGCGGCCGGCGAGCTGATGATCTCGGCGCCGAACATCGTGAGCAGCTGGCGCCGCTCGATCGAGGTGTTCTCGGGCATGACGCAGATGAGCTTGTACCCGCGCTGCCGCGCGACCATCGCCAGCGAGATGCCGGTGTTGCCGCTCGTGGGCTCGAGGATCGTGCAGCCGGGCGTCAGGGTTCCGTCGGCCTCGGCGGCCAGGATCATCGACAGTGCCGCGCGGTCCTTGATCGAGCCCGTGGGATTGCGGTCCTCGAGCTTGGCCCACAGCCGGACGTCGTCACTCGGTGACAGGTGCGGCAGGCCCACCAGCGGCGTGTGACCGACCGAGTCGATGAGCGAGTCATACCGCATGCTCAGGCCGCGCCGCCCGCGACGGCGGGCAGGATGACGACCGTGTCGCCATCGGACAGCTCGGTCTGCAGGCCGCCGGTGAAGCGGACGTCCTCGTCGTTGACGTAGACGTTGACGAACCGGCGCAGCTCGGCGCCGTCGAGCAGGCGCTCCTTGATGCCTTCGTGGTTCGCCTCGAGATCGTCGATCAGGGCGGAGAGGGTGGAGCCGTCGGCGTCGACGGCGCGCTCACCCCCGGTGTAGGGGCGCAGGATCGTGGGAATGCGGACCTCGACGGCCATCAGTTGTCACCTTCGGTTCGGGGGGCTGCCTCGGCGGCAGTCGTGCTGTCTTCGGTGTAACGGTCCACGACGCGAACTTCTTCCTCAGTGATCTCGCCGTCGACGATGCGGTAGGAGCGGAAGTCCACCGGACCGTCCTCGTGGGCGCCGTCGCGGGTGGACACGAGCACGTAGTGGGCGCCGGGCTCGCCGGCGAGATTGACGTCGGTGCGCGACGGGTAGGCCTCGGTGGCCGTGTGCGAGTGGTAGATCACGACGGGCTCCTCGTCGTTGTCGTCCATCTCGCGGTAGAGCCGCAGCAGGTCGCCGGAGTCGAACTCGTAGAACGTGGGCGACATCGCGGCGTTGAGCATCGGGACGAGGCGCTCGGGGCGGTCGGAGCCGATCGGCCCGGCGATGACCCCGCAGGCCTCGTCGGGGTGGTCGCGACGCGCGTGGGCGGTGATCGCCTCGACGTGGGC
>JBEVDF010000230.1:0-5461 GCA_040514145.1 Aeromicrobium sp. | reverse complement strand
CGCGGCTCAGGCGTCGATGAGCTCGGTGTCGATCTCGTAGGCGCCCTGGATGATGAACTCCTTGCGCGGCGGGACCTCGTTGCCCATGAGCAGCTCGAACACGTCGGCCGAGGCCTCGGCGTCGTCGACGGTGAGGCGGCGCAGGGTGCGGTGGCGCGGGTCCATCGTGGTCTCGGCCAGCTGGTCGGCGTCCATCTCGCCCAGGCCCTTGTAGCGCTGCGGCGCGTCCTTCCACCGGATGTTGCGCTTCTTCAGCTCCGCGAGCTTCCGCTGCAGCTCGGGGTCGGAGTACGTGTAGATGTACTTGTCCTGGCCCTTCTTGGGCGAGACCAGCTCGATGCGGTGCAGCGGCGGCACGGCGGTGTAGACCCGGCCCGCCTCCACCATCGGCCGCATGTAGCGGAAGAACAGCGTGGCCAGCAGGCAGCGGATGTGCGCGCCGTCGGAGTCGGCGTCGGCCATGAAGATGATGCGGCCGTAGCGGGCCGCATCGAGGTCGAACGTGCGACCCGAGCCGGCCCCGACGACCTGGATGATCGACGAGCACTCGGCGTTCTTCAGCATGTCGCCGATGCTGGCCTTCTGGACGTTGAGGATCTTGCCGCGGATCGGCAGCAGCGCCTGGAACTCGGCGTCGCGCGCGGACTTGGCCGTGCCGAGGGCGGAGTCGCCCTCCACGATGAACAGCTCGGAGCGGTCGACGTCGTTGCTGCGGCAGTCGGCCAGCTTCGCGGGCAGCGCGCTGGACTCCAGCGCGTTCTTGCGCCGCTGCGTGTCGCGGTGCTGACGGGCCGCCAGGCGCGTGCGGGACGCCCCGACGACCTTCTCCATCACGAGGCGCGCCTTGGCCTTCTGCGCCGTCTTCGTGGAGGTCAGGAACGCCTTCAGCTCACGCGCGACGATCTTGTTGACGATGCGGGTGACGGCCGGCGTGCCCAGGACCTCCTTCGTCTGCCCCTCGAACTGCGGCTCGGCCAGGTTCACCGTGACCACCGCGGTCAGGCCCTCGAGGACGTCGTCCTTGATGACGTCGGGGTCACCGTTCTTGAGCATCCGCGCGTTGCGCAGGACCTCGTTGAAGGTCTTGGTGACGCCGCGCTCGAAGCCCGAGACGTGGGTGCCGCCCTTGGGCGTGGCGATGATGTTGACGAACGACTTCACGACCGTGTCGTAGTCGGTGCCCCACCGCAGCGCGATGTCGACGCCGAGCGTGCGCTCGACGTCCTGGGGCGTCATGTGACCCTTCGTGTCGAGCACCGGCACGGTCTCGACGAACGTGTCCTCGCCCTGGATGCGCAGGACCTCGTTGACGGGGGTGTCGGACGCGAGGAACTCGCAGAACTCGGAGATGCCGCCCTCGTGGAAGAAGTCC
This sequence comes from Aeromicrobium sp., assembly GCA_040514145.1. Lineage (GTDB taxonomy): Bacteria > Actinomycetota > Actinomycetes > Propionibacteriales > Nocardioidaceae > Aeromicrobium. The sequence goes on along the minus strand of JBEVDF010000230.1, from coordinate 4,089 downwards.
TCCTCGCGCACCTCGCCCTCACGCTCGTCACGAATGGCGATGCGCAGGCCGGGGACGAGGAACGACGTCTGGCGGGCGCGGCCCACCAGCTCGTCGTAGGCGAACTTCGCGCCCTTGATGAAGATCTGCGGATCGGCCCAGTACCGGACCCGGGTGCCCGTGCGGGTCTTGGCGACCTTGCCGACCTTGCGCAGCGTGTTGTCGGGGGTGAAGTCCGCGTCGGCGCCGTCGCCGGCGAAGACACCGGGGACTCCGCGGCGGAAGGACATCGCCCACGTGGCGCCGCCCTTGTCGACCTCGACGTCCAAGCGCGCGGAGAGGGCGTTCACGACGGAGGCGCCCACGCCGTGCAGACCGCCGGTCGCGTTGTAGGAGCCACCGCCGAACTTCCCGCCCGCGTGCAGCTTGGTGTAGACGACCTCGACGCCGGTCAGGCCGGTCTTGGGCTCGATGTCCACCGGGACACCGCGGCCGTCGTCGCGGACCTCGACCGACCCGTCGGAGTGCAGGACGACCCCGATGTGGGAGCCGTGCCCCGTCAGGGCCTCGTCGACGGAGTTGTCGATGATCTCCCAGAGGCAGTGCATGAGCCCACGCGTGTCCGTGGAGCCGATGTACATGCCGGGTCGCTTGCGTACCGCTTCCAGTCCCTCGAGGACGAGCAGATTGCGTGCGTCGTAGGTCGAAATGTCCGGTTCCTCCTCATCGTTCCCCCGGCCCCCACGGTATCGAGCCGACCCCATCGGTCCGCACGTGACACGCGGCGCCGGCGCGTCCGACGCGCGTTTGGCTCCGTGAGGGAGTATTCATGGTGATGTTCGACGACACCCGACGAAATGAGGACACCGTGACGGTCACCGCCGAGTTCCCCACCCTCACCACTGCCGACCGCTGCGATCGCTGCGGCGCACAGGCCCTGGTCCACGTCGAACTGCCCACGGGCACCGACCTGGTCTTCTGCGGCCACCATGCCCGCCAGCACGAGACGCGCCTGCGCGAGATCGCCGTGGTCTACCGCGACGAGAGCGAGAGCCTGAGCGTCTGAGGGTCCGCCCTCCAGCCGACAGAGAACGGCGCCGAGCCCACCGGGCTCGGCGCCGTTCGTCGTCCTCAGTACTTGAAGATGCCGTAGGCCTTCGTCTGCGTGACCGAGCGCCAGTGCTCGACGTAGGAGTCGTACACGTCGGGGTCGGTCGTGATGGTCGTGATCTCGTCACTGGCCACCAGGTTGGAGCCCGTGAGGTTCGCCGAGCCGGACAGGACCACCTTGACGCGAGCGCCGGACGTGGGCCACACGCCACCGCTGGGCAGACGCTCCTCGGGGTTCATCTTGTTCCGCTTGAGCTTGGCGTCGACCAGGATCGTCTTGTCGTGCACCTGGGCGTAGGCCGCGTCGACCTCGGTACGCGAGGTCTTCAGGACGTCGAGCACCGGCTTGCACACCCGCAGCAGCTGGCGGCAGTGCTCGAGGTAGTTCTTCTTCAAGTCGTCCTTGAAGGCCACGACCGAGACACGGCAGCCGGCGTCGTTGAGGGCCGCGAGCTTGTACGCCAGCGCGATGCGGCGGTACTTGAAGCGGTTCTCCAGCAGGCGGATGCGGCACTGCTCGTCCGGGACGATCCGGTTGAGCATGTTCAGGATCGGGTCACGACCGTTGGTGGGCGTCGCGCGCAGCGGCGTCACGTGGATCGTGTAGTTCGCCAGGTTGGAGTACAGCAGGCCCTTCTTGGCGTAGGCGCTGGAGTAGCCGTCGCGGGTGGCGGTGCGGTAGCCGTAGCGCGTGCTGCGCTTGGCGATGTAGCGGCCGTAGTCCGTGCCGACACGGCGCTCGGCCCACATGTCCTTCCAGACGCCGCGCATCTGGAACCACAGCTTCTTGTCGTTGTAGACGGTGCTGCCGTTGTTGTAGGTGCGCTCGGCGCTGCGGCCGCCGAAGTTCGACGAGCCGGTCCACACGACGCCCTGGGCGCGCTTGCCACTGCGGGTGTACGTGTCGCTGACCATGACGATCTTGGAGTGCATGATCGCGCCGTTGGCGCGCGAGAGGCAGGCCATGGACTTGCCGTTCGCGCAGGTCTTGAACTTGCCGTACTTGGTCTTGTTGAGCTGGCTGCGCAGCTTCTTCGACGCGCCGGACTGGTGGGCGTTCGGGTGGATGAATCGCACGTTGACGCCGGCCTTCGCGGCGCGGACCAGCTCACGGCCGACGCGGACGGACTCCTCCATGCGCGAGTTCGCGGCATAGACCGACGTGGCGCGGCGCTGCTTCTTGGACTTGAGCTTGCCCGCCGGGGTCTTGTAGGAGCCGCGGATGAGGCGCTCGAGGTCGTTCAGCAGCGTGTAGTCGCGGTTGCGACCGCCCTTGTCGAAGTACGGGCGGGCGAAGTTGCCCTCGACCTCGACCGGGTAGGCGGAGCCGTACGGGCGGCCGCGGACGGTGGCAGCGGCCGGCGCGACGGCCTGCGGTGCGACCCTCTGGGAGGAGGGGGCCTGGGTGGGGTCCGCCTGCGGCTCGACGGCGGCCGGAGCCGGCGCGGCGCCCTCGGTCTCGTCAGCACCGAAGGTGGTGGACGCGGCGACGAGCGGCAGCACGAGCGCACCGAGGGTGGCGACACTCGCGAGTCGAAGTCGATGACTGACGGACACGGTGGAACTCCCCCGAGACGAAAACAAGCGGTCGCAACACACTAACCCATCGTCACGCGGGGTCGCGGGACCGCGGCGAGCAGGCGCTGCGCCGGTATAGTCCGGCAGGTGGCGCGCATTCTCCTGAAGGTCCACCACGCGGCACTGGACCCGGCGGACGCCACCAGCGTCCTCGAGCGCAACCTGATCGGCAACAACGTCGGCAACCTGGCCTTCAGCTACGCCTCCGAGCGACTCCTCACCCATCCCGGCGACGAGGTGACCGCCGAGCCCACCGGCCCCTGGTTCGCCGACCCCGCCCGCGTGAACCGCGAGTTCGACCATGTCGTCTTCCCGCTGGCGAACCACTTCCGCGCCTCGAACCTCAAGGCGCTGCACCGTCAGGCCACCGCGATCGAGCAGCTGACCACCGGCTTCACCGTCCTGGGCGTCGGGGCGCAGGCCGACCTCGACGGGAACGCGCCCCGCGACGAGCGCGAGGCCGTCGAGAAGGCCACCCGTCGATTCGTCCGCGCCGTCCTGGAGCGCGGCCCCTCGATCGGGGTCCGGGGCGACTTCACGAAGCAGTACCTCGTCGATCTGGGCTTCGACGACTCCCAGGTGGACGTGATCGGCTGCCCGTCGATGTTCCTGAACGGGCCCGAGCTGCCACTGCGCCTGCCGGACTCGGTCGGCGACGACGACCCGATCGCGATCACCATCTCCCCCTACGTGCGCGAGATGGGCCCGATCCTCCAGCAGGGCCTGCGCCGGCACCGCCGGCTGACCTACATCGCGCAGGACATCCACACGCTGCGCCTGCTGCTGCGCGGGACTCCCCTCTCCGGTGACGACGCGAGGCTGCCCCTGTCCCCCGAGCACCCGGTGTTCGCCCCCGGGCGCACCGTGTTCCCGCTGAACATCCCGGCGTGGCAGGAGTTCCTGCGCGGCCGGCGCTTCACGTACGGCACGCGCATCCACGGCACGATCGTGTCGCTGATCTCGGGCACCCCCGCGGTGCTGCTGGCGCACGACTCGCGCACCCTCGAGCTGGCCAGGTACCACCGGATCCCGTTCGTGCGGCTGGACCAGCACGACCCCTCAGAGCTCTCCGTGCCCGAACTGTTCGCACGGGCCGACTGGTCGGCCCTCGTCGACGGTCACCGCGAGCGCTGGGACGCCTACGCGGCGTTCCTCGACCGGCACGGCCTGCGTCACGGCTTCGGGCCCGAGGGCGGCGCCGAGCGCTTCGACGCAGCCGTGGCCGCCGTCGCCGCCGACCCCGGCTATCCGCCGGTGGTGCCGTCGGACGCCGGGCCGGTCTCTCCCGCCCGTCGCCTCGCCCGCGCCGTGCGCCGCCGCCTGCCCTGACCCGCCATCGGCCCTTCCCGGGCACCGACCTGGAGGTTCGGCTCCGCGGCGCCACAGTCACTCAGACTGCGGAGCGGAGCGTCCGCGTCCAAA
>JBEVDF010000099.1:0-3169 GCA_040514145.1 Aeromicrobium sp. | reverse complement strand
CACGATGGGCATCGCCCGCCTGGTGCTGCACCGCTACCGGGCCGAGACCGCCGCCCTGCTGCTGGTCGCGCTGTGGCTCTCCTGGCTGGGCATCGGCTCGCTGTGGGAGATCGGCGAGTGGGCCTCGGACCAGATGCAGTCGACCCACCACTCGCGCGGCTACGCCGACACGATGTCCGACATGATCCTGAACTCCACCGGGTCCGCGCTGGGGATCTGGATCTACTGGCGCTGGCTTCGCACGCCGGCCGACGTGGACAGCGTCCGCGCCCCCTCCGCGCAGCCGCGCTAGGTTCGAAGGGACACACCGTCCACCTCGGGAGAGCCACATGAGCTTCGACGCACATACCGGGACTCGCGGGGGCAAGGTCCCCAACGGTCCGCTGATGAAGCTGGCGAACCGCCTCATGGTCCGCCGCGCGCGCAAGTCCGCGGACGCCTCCATGGGCCCGATGAAGCTGGCCGTCCTGACCACGATCGGGAAGAGGTCCGGAGAGCCGCGCGAGACCCCGGTGGGCCGGTTCGACGCCGCCGACGGCTCGTGGCTCGTGGTCGCCTCGGCCAACGGCGCCAAGAAGAACCCTGCGTGGTACTACAACATCGCCGCGCACCCCGATGACGTCACGATCGAGATCGGCGACCGCAAGGTGGCCGTGACGGCCGAGCAGTTGCACGGTCAGGAGCGCGCGGACGCCTTCGCCTCGATCATCGCCTCGGCACCGAACTTCGCGTCGTACGGCAAGAAGACCGATCGAGAGATCCCGGTCATCAAGCTGACCGAGCGCCCCGCCCCGCAGGGCTGAGGGGCTCGGCGGGGAGTCAGGCGCCGGCGACGTCGATCACGACACGGCCGCGGATCTGACCCGCGAGGATCTTCTCGCTCAGCTCGGGCAGGTCGGTGAACGCGGCGTCCACGGCCACCTCGCGCAGGTCCTCCTGCGTGAAGAGCTCGTCGAGGCGCGCCCACGCCTGCGCCCGAACCTCGGGGGTGGCGTGGACGCTGTCCACGCCCAGCAGCGCCACGTTGCGCAGGATGAACGGCATGACGGTGGCGGGCAGCTCGTAACCGCCGGCCAGGCCGCACGCGGCGACCGAGCCGCCGTACGAGATCTGCGACAGCACGTGTGCCAGGGTCGTCCCGCCGACGCTGTCAACCGCGGCGGCCCAGCGCTCCTTGGCCAGCGGGCGCGGCTCGCCGGAGAGCTCGTCACGCGCGATGATCTGCGTGGCGCCGAGGCTCGTCAGGTAGGGGTGCTCGCTGTCCTTGCCCGTGGCCGCGTGCACCTCGTAGCCCAGGCGGGACAGGATCGACACCGCGAAGCTGCCGACGCCGCCGGTCGCCCCGGTGACGAGAACCGGCCCGTCCTCGGGCTTCACGCCGGCCGCCTCGAGCCGCAGCACGCACAGCATCGCGGTCAGTCCGCCGGTGCCGACGGCCATCGCGCCCCACGTACCCAGGCCCGCGGGCGCCGCCACGACCGACTCGGCCTCGACGCGCTGGTACTGCGAGTAGCCGCCCGGCTTGGTCTCGGAGAGCTCGGCGCCGGTCAGCACCACCTGATCGCCCTCGGCGAATCCGCCGCCGGCCTCGACGACCTCACCGGCCAGGTCGATGCCGCAGGTCAGCGGGAACGTCCGGACGACGCCGGGCTTGCCCAGGATCGCCAGCCCGTCCTTGTAGTTGAGCGACGAGTGAGTGACCCGCACGAGCAGGTCGCCCTCGCCGAGATCGTCCCGGCTCAGCGTCACGAGCTCGGCGGCCTGCTTCGGCGCGGTGACCTGGTAGGCCTGGAAGGTGGTCTCGGGCATGGGGATGTCTCCTTGGACGAACGGTCGGCCGGGTTCGGTCCCACACTGGCAGATCCGCCCCGGGGCGGCCCGGCGGGGCGGGGCGCGGCGGTCCCGGGTCACTAGGGTCGGAGCGTGGCCGGCCGTTTCGCACCCTCGCCCTCGGGCGACCTGCACCTGGGGAACCTGCGCACCGCGATCCTCGCGTGGTGGTTCGCGCGCTCGACCGACCGGCCGTTCCTCGTGCGCGTGGAGGACCTCGACCGCCAGCGGTCGCGTCCGGAGTTCGAGGTCAGCCAGCTCGCCGACCTCGCGTCGCTGGGCCTCACGTGGGAGGAGCCCGTCGTGCGGCAGTCCGAGCGGGACCCGCTCTACGCCGCAGCGCTCCAGCGCCTCACCGCCGAGGGCCTCACCTTCGAGTGCTTCTGCACCCGACGCGAGATCGCGGAGGCGGTCAGCGCGCCGCACGCCCCGCCCGGCTCCTACCCGGGCACCTGCCGCGACCTCAGCGACACCGAACGGGCCGCCCGGCGGGCGGAGCGGCCGCCCGCCATCCGATTGCGAGCCCGCGAGCGCACGTGGACGATCCACGACGCCCTCCACGGCGAGGTGACCGGACACGTCGACGACCTCGTCCTGCGGCGCGGCGACGGGGCCCACGCCTACAACCTCGCGGTGGTCGTCGACGACGCGGACCAGGGCATCGACCAGGTGGTCCGAGGCGACGACCTGCTGCACGCCGCCCCGGCGCAGGCCTACCTCACCCACGAGCTCGGCATCGCGCCGCCGGCCTACGCGCACGTGGCGCTCGCCCTCAACGCCGACGGCAAGCGGCTCGCGAAGCGCGACGGACCGGTGACCCTGCGCGACCTCTCGCCCGAGCGTGCGTGGGACCTGATCGGGGCCTCCCTCGGCGTCCGCGCCAGGTCGCCCGAGGCCCTGCTCGCCGAGCTCGACCTCGCGGCCCTCTCCCCCGATCCGTGGGTCGTCACGCTGTGAGGGACCCCGTTTTGGAGACTCGAAGAGGGGTCAGGTACGCTTGCGGTCGCGGTTCAACCGCACAGCATGAGGCCCCGTGGCGCAGTTGGTTAGCGCGCCGCCCTGTCACGGCGGAGGTCGCGGGTTCGAGTCCCGTCGGGGTCGCCAGTGCTGAAAGCCCCGCCCGAATGGGCGGGGCTTTCGTCATTCCTCCTCGATGCGATCAGGCGGTCGCACGCCCGAACACCTCGGCCTCCTGGGCCGCGAACTTGCGGCGCGAGAGGGCGTGGACGACCCGCAGCGGCGGTCCGCCCAGGTTCAGCACCCGGTGCTCGGCGTGCGCCGGCAGGCCCTTGAGCGCCCACGGCACGAAGAAGCGGGCCGCCGCGAGGCTCTGCTTCGA
>JBEVDF010000317.1:0-5282 GCA_040514145.1 Aeromicrobium sp. | reverse complement strand
GGCCGTCCGGAGCGGCCGTCGCCCGCATGCTCCCGGCGAGATTCCGCGACCGTTCGACGCGACCGAGCGCGTGCTGGTCGCCGGTCTGGCGGACCAGTCGCAGGCACTCCCGCACGGTGGCGTCGACCCCGATCCCTGCGAGGGATCGGGCCGCGGCCGCGGCCAGGTCGGCCACGAGATCGCGGCCACGCTCGCGGCGCGAGCGCCGGGTGGACGGCACCGGGACGAGTGTCACTGCGCGCTCGTCGCCGAGCAGCGCGATCACCGCCGTGGCGAGGTGATGGGCCATGAGCGGGTCGAGCCCGCGGGTGCCGCGCAGCTTCCAGGCCAGCAGCGCGTCGCGGCGGGGTCCGGCGTGCAGACCCGCGGCGGCCACGGCGAGCCCCGCGAGCGACACCTCCGCGGGCTCGGGCGCGAGTGCCCCGGCGCACCGACGGCACACCCGGCCGCCCGGCGACCCGCACAGCGGGCAGCACGCCCCGAGCACGAGATCGGCCGCCGCCTGCCACCACCGGTCCATCGGGCCAGTCTGGGCGGGCCGGGACGAGCCGGCCAGAGCGAGTCCTGGCCCTGTGGACGGCTCAGGCGATGCCGCGCGCCAAGGGCACGTCGACGGACACCCACTGCGTGCGGTCGAGCATCCAGACGCCCCCGGCGTCGTCGATCAGGTAGAGGTCGGACGAGGCCGCGGCGGTCGCGACGAGGCCGTCGGGGACGATGTCGGGCAGCAGCTGGCCGCCACCGGGCCACGCGTCCACCGCGCCCGTGCCGTCGATCCGGACCGAGCGGACCTGCGTGCCGCGCGGCCCGAGGTGCGCCACCCGCGAGCCGTCGACCCAGACGACCTGGCGCGCCGGGTCCGGCGTGGCCTGCTCGACCGGGCGGGTCAGCCCCACGACCCGGCCCTCGACGCGCATGACGCCGCCGAGCAGGAGACGCCCCGAGGCGGTGGCCGCGTACCGGGTGCCGTCGGGCGAGATCGCGAACGACGAGAGCCGGGCGAGGCCGGGACTCGGGACGAGCGCGAAGGACCTGCCGTCGTGGACCCTGACCCGCGCTCGGCCGTCCACATGGTCGACGAGCCAGGCCTTCCCGTCGATGTCGAGCACGGGGCGCAGGAAGCCCTCCCCCGTGACCTCGAGCGGGTCCGAGCCGTCGGCGGCGGTGATGCGCGCCCGGTCGGACCACACCCCGACCGCCCGGTCGTCGGCGACGACCACGCTGGTCGCTCCCCCGTCGTCGCGCCCCCAGGCCCCCGGGACCGGCTCCTGTGCGCGCGCCCCGACCTGGTGGACGATGCCGCCGGCGGTCACGTACACCCAGCGGCGCGACTTGTCGGGGCCGAAGGACGCCCAACCCCCGGCGTCCTGCAGGAGGTCGCCGGTGGGCGCCACGACCGTGCCGTCGCCGGTGACCTGGATCTCCGTGACGGCAGGGACCTGCCGCAGCGTCCACGCGACCTGGGCCGAGATGCGCTTCTGGGTGGCGATCGACAGGTCGCCGACGCGCCGCGAGAAGTCGACCTGCGCGACCCCGTTCACCACGGGCACGGAGGCGCGCAGCTCGTCGGCGGGCGGGATGGCGGTGGTCAGGCCGGGCGCGTCGTCGGCCTGCGGGCCCAGCGCCAGGCTCGTCATCAGGGACGTGGCGAGCTGGTCGCCCACGACCTCGTGGACCGGCACGGGCACCACGTGGCGTCCGGTCTCGTCGAGGAAGTACAGGTCGAAGGCGCGCACGTAGTCCTCGAACCAGTCGCGGCTCACCAGCACCCCGTCGGGCGGATTCGCGATGCGCCACTGGCCGTCGATCCGCGCGAGGTCGAACTCGATCCGGCGCCGGCCGTCGGCGGGCGTCAGGCGGCCCTGCTCGTCGAGGCGGACGTCGGTGGCCAGGTCGATCCGGCTCGACCCGACCGACTCGGAGAACACCTGGGCATCGGTGTAGACGGTGGTCCCGTGGCCGGGCCGCCACCGCTGGGCCGCCTCCGCCGTGAGGTACTCCGCGGCGACCCGGTGCGTGACCGGGTAGGCGAGCATGGCGTCGAGGAAGCCGCGCACGGTCTGGGCCTCGGTCATCCCCGGGGTGGGACCCGACGGCGTGTACCGCACGGTGCTCTCGCCCAGGCCGGATTCGTCCTCCACGCGCTCGACCGGGCCGGACGTCGGGATCCCCGCGCACCCGGTCAGGAGCGCGGCGACCATGGTGAGCACCAGGGCGACGGAACGGCGGCTCATGCGAACACCGACCGCATGACGGGCGACCAGACGCGCTCTCCGGCGACACGTGGCAGCGTCAGGATGAACTCCGTGCCCTGGCCCTTGCGCGACCAGACCTCCAGCGTGCCGCCGTGCAGGGCGGCGTCCTCGCGGGCGATCGCCAGGCCCAGACCGGTGCCGCCCTGGGACCGCGCCGGGTCGCCGCGCCAGAACCGGTCGAAGACCCGCCGCACCTCCTCGGGTTCCATGCCCACGCCGTGATCGCGGACCGCGAGGGACACCCGGTCGGGCGCCTGCGCGACGATGACCTCCACGCGCGACGAGTGGCTGTAGCGCGCCGCGTTCACGATGAGGTTGCGCACCATGCGGTCGACGCGACGGATGTCCGCTTCGACGATCGCCGGGACGCTGACGCCGCGCGCGCGGCCCACGATCCCGGCCCGCCCCAGCGCCTCGTCAGCGGCGGCGGCCTGCGCGACGGAGGCCAGGTCGACCAGGTCGATCTCGAGGGTGGCGGCGCCGGCGTCGAACCGGCTGAGGTCGAGCAGGTCGGACAGCAACGCCTCGAAGCGTTCGACCTCGGTGTGCAGGAGCTCCGCGGCGCGGGCGGTCTGCGGATCGAACTTCGGCCGCGCCTCGTACAGCACCTGCCCGGCCATCTGCACCGTGGTCAACGGGGTGCGCAGCTCGTGCGAGACGTCGGAGACGAACCGCTGCTGCAGCCGGGAGAGATTCTCCAGGCGGCGGATCTGGCTCTGCAGGCTCTCGGCCATCTGGTTGAACGACGTGCTGAGGCGGGCGATGTCGTCCTCGCCCTTCACGTGCATGCGCTGCTCGAGGTTGCCCGCGGCGAAGCGCTCGGCGATCCGGCGAGCCAGGCGGACGGGCTCGACCACCTGGCGGGCGACCAGCCACGCCACGAGGGTCACCATCACCAGCAGGGCGGCGGCTCCGGCGAGCAGTGCCGTGCGCACGAGGTCGAGGGTCTCCTGCTGGTCGGCCATCGAGAAGACGTAGTAGAGCGCGTACTGGTCGTTGGACCCCTGCGCGGTGACGCGCCCGCCGACCGTCACGACCGGGATGTCGTCGCCGGCGCCGAAGGGCGAGAGCTCGGAGAAGGTCCAGAACGTTCCCTGGTCGGCGCTGACCCGCTCCACCAGGGAGGCCGGGACGTCCTCGATCCCGACGTTGCCCGAGGCCCGGACCGGCGCGCCGCCCGCCTCGGCCAGCGGCCCCTGCAGGACGAGCTCGTAGGCGCGGTTCTCCCCGCGGGTGGCGGCCAGCGAGTCGACCAGCTGCGTGAGGGCCGGCGACTGGCGTGCCGGCTCGCTGTCGACCGCGGCGTCCAGCTGGGACTGCGCCTGCTCCAGCCCGGCGCGGGCCTCGGCGATGGCGGCGTCGCGGCGGTTGTCGGCCAGGCCTCCGGCGACGTCGCGCAGCAGCGCCCAGCCCACGACCATGATGACCGCCGTGCTGAGCAGCAACGTGTTGATGACGACCCGCGTCCGCAGCGAACGGCGCCACAGCCCGACGAGCCGGCGCATCAGTGGGTCGCCGGGTCGATCGCCTGGTAGCCGACGCCGCGGACCGTGCGGATCACGCTGGGGTTGTCGGCGTCGTCCTCGATCTTCTGGCGCAGGCGCGTCATGTGGACGTTGACCAGCTTGGTGTCGCCGGGATGGTGGTAGCCCCACACCTTCTCCAGCAGCGCCTCACGGCTGAAGACCTGCTCGGGTGCGGAGATCAGGCACGCGAGCAGGTCGAACTCCAGCGGAGTGAGCGACACCGGACGGCCGTCACGGGTGACCATGTGGGCCTGGGGATCGAGCACGATCTCGCCGAACTCGATCCGCGCGCCCATGGGGTCGCTGCGCCGCAGCCGGGCCCGGATGCGCGCGATCAGCTCGCTGTTGCGGAACGGCTTGGTGATGTAGTCGTCGGCCCCGACACCCAGCCCTTCGACGATGTCGCGGGTGTCGCCCTTGGCCGTCAGCATGACGATCGGGACGCCCGAGACCTCCCGGATCTGGCGGCAGACCTCCATGCCGTCCAGACCCGGGAGCATCCGGTCGAGGAGCACGACGTCGGGCTTGAAGGCCTCGAAGGCCTCCATCACCGTGTCGCCGGTGCGACAGACCGACGTACGGAACCCCTCGCCCTCGAGGACGATCGTGAGCATCTCCGCCAACGACGCGTCATCGTCGACGACGAGCACCCGATCGTTCTTGGGGCGACGTTGCGACATGCTCAGTAGCGGTAGTGGTCCGACTTGTACGGACCCGCGACGTCGACGCCGAGGTACTCGGCCTGGGCCTTGGTCAGCTCGGTGAGCTCGACACCGAGGGCGTCCAGGTGCAGGCGGGCGACCTCCTCGTCGAGGTGCTTGGGCAGCACGTGCACGCCCAGCTCGTACTGGTCGGCCTTGCTGTACAGCTCGATCTGCGCGAGCACCTGGTTGGTGAAGGAGTTCGACATCACGAACGACGGGTGGCCCGTGGCGTTGCCCAGGTTGAGCAGACGGCCCTCGGACAGCACGATGATCTTCTTGCCGTCGGGGAAGATCCACTGGTGGACCTGCGGCTTGATCTCGTCCTTGACGATGCCGGGGATCTTGGCCAGACCGGCCATGTTGATCTCGTTGTCGAAGTGGCCGATGTTGCCGACGATCGCCTGGTGCTTCATCTTCTCGAAGTGCTCGACCCGGATGATGTCGAAGTTGCCCGTCGTGGTGATGAAGATGTCGGCGGTCTCGACGACCGACTCGAGGCGCTTGACCTCGTAGCCGTCCATCGCGGCCTGCAGTGCGCAGATGGGGTCGATCTCGGTGACGTTGACGCGGGCACCCTGGCCGCGCAGCGACTCCGCTGAGCCCTTGCCGACGTCGCCGTAGCCGCAGACCACCGCGACCTTGCCGCCGATCATCACGTCGGTGGCGCGGTTGATGCCGTCGACGAGCGAGTGGCGGCAGCCGTACTTGTTGTCGAACTTGGACTTGGTGACCGAGTCGTTGACGTTGATCGCCGGGAAGAGGAGGGTGCCCTCCTTGAAGCGCTCGTAGAGCCGCAG
>JBEVDF010000273.1:0-5124 GCA_040514145.1 Aeromicrobium sp. | reverse complement strand
ACCATGAACACCGCATCGACCGACCCGCTGAAGGACCTCTACCAGGACTGGTCCGAGCTCATGGCGAGCACGCCCAACCTCTCGATGCGGCTCTTCCGCAGCATCTTCGACGAGTGGCACCAGCCCACCACCGAGCCGACCGACGTGACCTACTCCGAGGAGGTCGTCGGCGGGGTGCCCGGCATCTGGTGCCACCCGGTGGGAGCCGACGAGAAGCGGGTCCTGCTGTACGCCCACGGTGGCGGCTTCGCCGTCGGCTCGGCCTTCAGCCACCGCAAGCTCGCGGCCCACTTCGCGAAGGCGCTCGGCGTCCAGGCGCTGGTGCTGGACTACCGCCGGGCGCCTGAGCACCCGCACCCGGCGCAGGTCGAGGACGTCGTCTCGGCCTTCCTCGCCCTCGTCGAGCGCGGCATCGCCCCGCAGGACATCACGGTGATCGGCGACTCCGCCGGCGCCAACCTCGCCGTCGCGACGGCCGTGCTCCTGCGCGACCAGGCCCTGCCGCTCCCCGGCGACGTCATCGCCCTCTCTCCGTGGCTCGACATGGAGAACCGAGGCGAGACCCTCGTCTCCAACGATGCCACCGACGCGCTCATCAGCGTGGGCCTGCTGGAGGGCATGATCGCCGGCGTCCTGGGCGACCGGGTCAGCCCCACCGAGCCCCTGGCCAACCCGCTGTACGCCCACTTCGACGGCTTCCCGCGGCTCTACATCACGGCCCGTGGCGACGAGTCCCTGCTGGACAACGCCACCCGCCTGGAGCAGCTCGCCCAGGACGCCGGCGTCGACGTGACGCTGTCCGTCGTCGAGGGCCAGCAGCACGTCTTCCCGTTCAACGCCGGCCGCACGGCCGCAGCCGACGACCAGATCAACGAGATCGCGAAGTGGCACGCCCGCTGAGCCCGTCCTGACCCCGACCCTCCCCACGACCTGGAGACCACCATGACCATCACCACCATCACCACCACGGGCGGCCACCGCCCCGTCGACTTCGACGCGATCGTCGTCGGCTCCGGCTTCGGCGGCATCTACGCGCTGCACCGGCTGCGCAACGAGTTGGGCCTGCGGGCCCGCGCCTTCGAGAAGGGCGCGGGGATCGGCGGCACCTGGTTCTTCAACCGCTACCCGGGTGCGAAGTCCGACACCGAGGGGTTCGTCTACCGGTACTCCTTCGACCAGGACCTGCTGGCGGAGTACGACTGGACGACTCGCTACCTGGAGCAGGAGGACATCCTCGCGTACCTCAACCACGTGGTGGACCGGTTCGACCTGCGCCGCGACATCCAGCTGGAGACCGAGGTCGTGGGCGCCCGCTTCGACGAGGCGCACGACGTGTGGATCGTCCGGACGGCGGCGGGGGAGGAGTTCTCCGCGCGGTACCTGGTCAACGGACTGGGCCTCTTGGCCAAGACGAACATGCCCGACATCGCGGGTCGCGACTCGTTCGAGGGCACCCTCGTGCACACGAACGCCTGGCCGGCCGATCTCGACCTGGCCGGGAAGCGCGTCGGGGTCGTCGGCACCGGCTCGACCGGGACCCAGTTCATCGGGGCCGCGGCGAAGCTGGCCGGCCACCTGACGGTGTTCCAGCGCTCGCCGCAGTACGTGGTGCCGTCGGGCAACCGCCCGATGAACCCCGGCGAGGTCCAGCAGATCAAGGCGGGCTACGACCAGACGTGGGAGCAGGTGCGCAACTCGGCCGTCGCCTTCGGCTTCGAGGAGAGCACGCTCGAGGCGATGAGCGTCTCGCAGGAGGAGCGGAACCGCATCTTCCAGGAGACGTGGGACCGCGGCAACGGCTTCCGGTTCATGTTCGGCGCCTTCGGCGACATCGCGACGAACCCCGAGGCGAACGAGGCCGCGGCCGCGTTCATCCGGGCGAAGATCGCCGAGGTCGTCGACGACCCGGAGACGGCGCGCCTGCTCACGCCGACCGACCTCTACGCCAAGCGCCCGCTGTGCAACGAGGGCTACTACGAGACGTACAACCGCGACAACGTCAGCCTCGTCTCGATCAAGGAGCACCCGATCGAGCAGATCACGCCCCGCGGCCTCCGCACGGCCGACGGCGTGGAGCACGAGCTGGACGTCATCGTCTTCGCCACGGGCTTCGACGCGGTCGACGGCAACTACCGTGACATGGACCTGCGGGGGCGCGGCGGCAAGCACGTGGACGCCCACTGGGCGGCCGCGCCCACGAGCTACCTGGGCGTCACCACGGCGGGCTTCCCGAACATGTTCATGATCCTGGGCCCGAACGGCCCGTTCACGAACCTGGTGCCCAGCATCGAGGTGCAGGTCGAGTTCATCACCGAGCTCATCGCGGCCTCGGAGCGTCGTGGCGGCGCCGTCGTGGAGGCGACTCCCGAGGCGGAGGAGCGCTGGACCGACACCTGCAACGAGGTGGCACACATGACCGTCTTCCCCAAGGCCGATTCGTGGATCTTCGGCGCCAACATCCCGGGCAAGAAGAAGCGGGTCATGTTCTACATGGGCGGGCTGGGCAACTACCGCACCGTCCTCGAGGAGGTCCGATCGGGCGACTACAGGGGCTTCGCCTTCTCCCCGGCGGCCACCCGGGCCCTGGTCTGACCCTCCGACGGCGGGGCGGAGCCGACGCTCCGCCCCGCCGTTTCCCACGCCCCACCCCACGACACACCCCAGCGAGGACACCATGAGGACGCAGGTCGAGGACCAGCAGGAGACCACCGGCACCACGAGGAGGATCCGCGCGGCCGTGCTCGAGCGGCTCGACGCACCGCGCCCGTTCGCCCGGTCGCGCCCGCTCACGATCGGGGAGGTCGATCTCGACCCGCCGGCGGGCCGCGAGGTCCTCGTCCGCGTCGAGGCGGCCGGCATCTGCCACTCCGACCTCTCGGTGGTGGACGGCGTGCGCCCCCGCCCGGTGCCGATGCTGCTCGGGCACGAGGCCTGCGGGCGCGTGGTCGAGGTGGGTCCCGATGTCAGGGACGTCAGCGTGGGACAGCGGGTCGTGATGACCTTCCTGCCGCGTTGCGGCACCTGCGACGCGTGCCGGACCGACGGGGTCCGCCCGTGCACCGCCGGCAGCGCCTCCAACGCCACCGGCGACCTGATCGGCGGCGGCTCGCGCCTGCGCCGCGACGGCGAGCGGGTGCACCACCACCTCGGCGTCTCGGGCTTCGCGACCCACGCGGTCGTCGACGAGCGCTCGGTGGTGCCGGTCGGCGACGACGTCCCGCCGGCGATCGCGGCTGTGATGGGCTGTGCCGTCCTGACCGGAGGGGGTGCCGTCATCAATGCGGGCCGCCCCGTCGAGGGGGACACCGTCGTCGTGGTCGGCCTCGGGGGCGTGGGGATGGCGGCGCTGCTGACGGCGCTCGCGGTGCTGGGCGTCCGGGTCGTGGCCGTCGACGCCGCGGAGGACAAGCTCGTCGCCGCGCGGGAGTTCGGTGCCCACGAGGCGTGGTCCCCGGCCGAGGCGGTCGAGCGGGGCATCGAGGCCGCGGTGGTGATCGAGGCCGCCGGCTCCGCCCGCGCCTTCGAGACCGCGGTGGCGCTGACCGGTCCCGGCGGCCGGACCGTCACCGTCGGACTGCCGCCCGAGGCCGCGATGGCCTCCGTGTCGCCGCTGCGCCTGGTCGCCGGCGGCCGGAGCATCATCGGCAGCTATCTCGGCTCCGCCGTGCCGTCGCGCGACATCCCGGTCTTCGTCGAGATGTGGCGAGCCGGACGCCTGCCCGTGGAGCGGCTCATCACCTCGACGATCTCCCTGGACGACGTGAACCAGGGCATGGACGACCTCGCGGACGGCCGGGCGCTGCGCCAGGTCATCGACTTCGGAGTGGACGCGTGAGCGTGGGGATCGCTGAGCTGCGGCAGGACCACCTGGTCGGCGGGGCGTGGATCCCGGCCGGATCGGGGCGCCGCATCGACGTCGAGAACCCGGCGACGGGCGACGTGCTGGCGTCGGTGCCCGACGCCGGTCCGCGGGAGGCGGTCGCGGCACTCGACGCGGCGGTCGCCGCCCAGTCCGCCTGGGCGCGCTCCGCGCCCCGCGAGCGTGCCGACATCCTGCGCCGCGCGTTCGACCTCGTGCACGAGCACGGCGAGGAGCTGGCCGCGCTGATGACGCGCGAGATGGGCAAGCCGCTGGCGGAGGCACGCGGTGAGGTGGCCTACGGCGCCGAGTTCCTGCGGTGGTTCTCCGAGGAGGCCACGCGCTCGCGCGGCGGCTTCCGCCTGGCCCCGGACGGACGCTCGCGCCTCCAGACGCACACGCGCCCGGTGGGCCCGTGCCTGCTGATCACGCCGTGGAACTTCCCGCTGGCGATGGCGGCGCGCAAGGTGGCGCCGGCGATCGCCGCCGGCTGCACGATGGTGCTCAAGCCGTCCGAGCTGACGCCCCTGACGAGCCTGCGGCTGGCGGACGTGCTGCAGGAGGCCGGGCTGCCCGACGGCGTCCTCAACGTGGTGACGACGTCGACGGCCGCCGAGACCATGGCGCCCCTGCTGGCCGACCGGCGGCTGCGCAAGCTCTCGTTCACCGGGTCGACGCCCGTGGGGCGGGACCTGCTGCGGTCCGCGGCGGGCACCGTCCTGCGCACGTCGATGGAGCTCGGCGGCAACGCGCCCTTCGTCGTGTTCGAGGACGCCGACGTGGAGGCCGCCGTCGCCGGGGCCCTGGTCGCGAAGCTGCGGAACATGGGCCAGGCCTGCACCGCCGCGAACCGGTTCCTCGTGCACGAGTCGGTCGCCGAGAGGTTCGGCGACCTCCTCGCCGAGCAGATGGACGCGCTCGTGGTCGGGGACGGCATGGACGACGAGACCGACATCGGTCCCCTGATCGACCGCCGGGCCCGCGATCGGGTGGCCGCTCTCGTGGACGACGCCGTCGCCGGCGGCGCGCGCCTGCTCACCCGGCGAAGCGAGGTCCCCGATCACGGCTGGTTCGTCCGCCCGGCGCTCCTGGCGGACGTGGCGCCGGATTCCCCGCTGCTGCGCGACGAGGTCTTCGGGCCGGTCGCCGCGGTCTCGACGTTCGAGGACGAGGCGCAGGCCGTCGCGCTGGCGAACGACACCGACACGGGCCTGGCCGGGTACGTGTACACGCGCGACCATGCGCGGGTCCTGCGGATGAGCGAG
>JBEVDF010000270.1:0-6331 GCA_040514145.1 Aeromicrobium sp. | reverse complement strand
CGCCGCCTCCGGTGCGGTCACGCAGGGCGGCGGCGGCTTCGCTGGCGAGGTCGTAGGCATTCACCCGAGCCACCCTACCGACGGCGATCGGGCGCCGGACGGGCATGACGATGACGAAACGGTTGCGGTTCTGCGACCCCGCGCCGGGTCCGCCGCGGGCGCCCGCGCCAGCCTGGACGCCCTCCCGCTGACGCCGCGCGACCGGCAGTGGTCGTCAATGAGGTCACGGTGGCCTTCGGCCTCACCGGAGCGCTCTTCGAGGAGCTCTCCCCCCAGCAGCCGCGCATGGCCCGCTGACCCTCGCCGCGGGCGATGACGCCGAAGTGCGAGAGAATCGGGACATGACCCATGTCGTGATCATCGGTGGCGGACCCGGCGGGTACGAGGCGGCGCTGGTCGCCCGGCGACTGGGGGCCGAGGTCACGCTCGTCGAGCGCGACGGCCTGGGCGGCTCCACGGTGCTGACCGACTGCGTGCCCAGCAAGACCCTGATCGCGACGTCCGACCTGCTGCACGAGGTGAGCCGCTCCGCCGAGCTCGGCGTCGAGGTGCCGAAGGCCCCCCGGGCCGACCTGGCGTCGGTCAACGACCGCGTCCTGCGCCTGGCCTCGGCCCAGTCCGACGACATCGCCGAGCGGGTGGTCTCCGCGGGTGTCACGGTCCTGACCGGCACGGCCCGCGTGGCCGACGCGCGCACCGTCGTCGCCTCCACGCCCGACGGCGAGGTCCGCCTCGCGGCCGACGGCATCCTCATCGCCACGGGCGCGCACCCGCGCGTCAGTGCCGACGCGCAGCCCGATGGTGAGCGCATCCTGACGTGGGAGCAGGTCTACGCGCTGCGCGAGCTGCCCGAGCACATGATCGTGGTGGGGTCGGGCGTCACCGGTGCGGAGTTCGCCAGCGCGTACAACGGCCTCGGCTCCGAGGTCACCCTCGTGTCCAGCCGCGACCGGGTGCTGCCCGGCGAGGACCCCGACGCCGCCAGCCTCATCGAGGACGTCTTCCGGCGCCGTGGCATGAAGGTCCTCGGGAAGTCCCGCATGGCCTCCGCGCGCCGCGAGGGGGACCGGGTCGTGGTCACCCTCACCGACGGGCGCACGGTCACCGGCTCGCACTGCCTGCTGGCCCTGGGTTCGATTCCCAACACGGGCGACCTCGGCCTCGACGAGGTCGGCATCGACACCGACGACGGCGGCTTCATCGCGGTCGACAAGGTCTCGCGCACGAACATCCCCGGCGTCTACGCGGCCGGCGACTGCACGGGCGTCTTCATGCTCGCGTCGGTCGCGGCGCAACAGGGACGCATCGCGATGGCCCACCTGCTCGGCGACGCCGTGCACCCGCTCGACCTGCGCAAGGTCTCGAGCAACATCTTCACCTCCCCGGAGATCGCCGCCGTGGGCGTGGGCCAGCGCGAGATCGACGAGCAGGGACTCCTGGTCGACACCGCGATCCTGCCGATCGCGGCGAACCCCCGGGCGAAGATGCAAGGGGTGCACGACGGCTTCGTGAAGCTCTACGCGCGCCAGGGGATCGGTGCGCTGATCGGCGGCGTCGTCGTGAGCCCTCGGGCCAGCGAGCTGATCCACACGATCTCGGTCGCGGTGTCGGCGTCGTTGACCGTCGATCACGTGGCGGACGCCTTCAGCGTCTACCCGTCGATGTCCGGCACGGTCGGCGAGGTGGCCCGCAGGCTGCACCGCCAAGTCTGAAGCACCACTTGAGTTTCAGCTCCCCGCGCGTGTAATCACACGCGTGTTGTTTCGCAGGTCAGACCCGAACTGCTGGAACGGCCTCGCGAAGTGTGTTCTGATGCGTGTGCTCCTCCTGCAACATGAGCAACAGATGTACCTGCCACAGAATGGACTTCCCCCATGCATTCCTGGCTGACCCGCTGCAGCACTGGTCTGACCACGATCGCCCTCGCAGGCGCCACCTTGATGCTGCCTGCCCCCGCACAGGCCGCGGGGACCGACATCGTCGTCTCGCGCCCTGCCGCCACGGCGGCCACCGAGGCCACCACGTCGGCTCCCGTCTCCGAGGCCGTCGAGGTCGAGCAGACCGCCGTCAAGCCCGATCCCGCGGCCGACGGTGACGCCGTCAAGCGCACCGCGGTGGACCCGTTCCGGATGGTCGGCGTCACCTGGGGCGCGGAGTCCGACGCCACCGACGTGACCGTGCGCGTGCAGGTGCGCACGAACGGCGCGTGGAGCGACTGGCAGAGCCTCGACATCGAGGACAGCACGGACGGCGGACGCCCGGGAACGGCACCGCTGTGGACCGAGGCCCCCGCCGACGGCGTCGCCGTCGAGGTGAAGGCCGGCTCCGGCACGGCCCAGGACGTCAAGGTCACCACGATCGACCCCGGCAGGCCCGAGGTCGTCACGCCGGTCACCCCCGCGGCCTACATGCACAGCGAGACCGAGGGTGAGACCGGGACCGAGACCGAGACCGAGGGAGACACCGAGACCGTCGCGGCGGACGGCACGCCCAAGGTCGTGCCGATGCCCTCGATCATCACGCGGGCGCAGTGGAAGGCCGGCGCGGGCACCAGCTGCAGCGCCCCCGTGACGCGCCCCAAGGCCCTCGGCGTGGTCATCCACCACACGGCGGGCTCGAACACCTACACCAAGTCCGAGTCCGCAGGCCTCGTGCGCAGCTACCAGACGTACCACGTCAAGGGCCACGGCTGGTGCGACATCGGCTACAACTTCCTCGTCGACCGCTTCGGCCAGATCTTCGAGGGCCGCAAGGGCGGCATGACCAGGCAGGTGCGCGCCGCCCACTCCGGCGTCGACGCGGTCAACCAGTACGCCACGGGCGTCTCGATGATGGGCCACTTCGACTACGTGAAGCCCAGCGCCGCGATGCAGTCGGCGGTCGTCAAGCTGGTCGGCTGGCGACTGAAGTTCTTCGGCGCCAAGCCGAAGGGCACCTACTCGGTCGGCGGCAAGAAGTACTCGGTCATCAACGGCCATCGCGACGTGAAGTCGACGGCGTGCCCGGGCAAGTACGGGTACGCGTGGATCGGCGCCGTCGGCGGCCTGCGCGATCGCGCCAACACCTACCTCTCCAAGGCCACCTCGGCCGCGGGCACCCCGGCCCCGGCGGCTCCGGTCGCCCCGACGAAGTACGCGACGCCCAAGAACATCAAGGTGTCCGCGTCGACGACCTCGGCGAACGTCTCCTGGACGGCGGTCGCGGGAGCCCCCGCCTACCGTGTGCTGGTCTCGCCCACGGGCAGCTACGCCGGCGCGAAGTACTACAACGTCACCGGCACCTCGGCCACCATCACCGGGCTGTACTCGCGCCGCACCTACGTGTTCCGCGTGTCGGTGTGGAACCCGACGGTGAAGCAGCGGGTCAGCGTGTACACGCCCCAGCCCATGCCCACAGCCCGTACACGGGCCTTCACGGCCCCCACGGGCCTGCGGCTGACCACGAGGACCTCGACGAGCCTGCGGTTCGCCTGGAGCGCGCCGGCGGGCGCTCCGGCCTATCGCGTCATGTACTGGGAGAACGGCCAGACGAAGAAGCGCTACGTCACGGTCTACAAGAACGCGGTCGCGATCAAGAAGCTCAAGAAGGCCACGAAGTACAACGTGCGCGTCGCGGTCTACTCGCCCGGGACGAAGGAGCGCGTGAGCGCGTACACGGCCAAGCCGTACCCCTCCGGCGCCACGGTGGGCGCCGCGGCCGCCGCGCCCGCACCGAAGCCCGCACCGAGGCCCGCTCCCGCCCCCGCGGTGCGCAACGTGGTCAAGCCCGCGGGCGGCAAGGTGACGTTCAAGGGTCACGGCTACGGCCACGGCATCGGCATGAGCCAGTACGGCGCCGAGGGCGGCGCCCGCGCCGGCCAGAAGTACGACGCGATCCTGAGGAAGTACTACCCGGGCACGAAGCTGACGACCAAGTCGGCCACGATCCGCGTGCACATCTCGGCCGACACCACGAACTCGGTCCAGGTGAAGCACCAGAGCGGACTCAAGCTGCGCACCCTGGCCAACAACGCCGTGCAGTCGCTGCCGGCGAAGGTGGGCGGCCGGACGGTCTCCGACTGGACGATCGACACCAGCGCGAGCAACCGCGGCGTGAACACCGTCTCGTACAAGTCGGGCTCGGCCTGGTACGCGTTCCGCACGTTCAAGACCGACGCCCAGTTCGAGGGCCCCGCGACCATCAAGCTGGTGATGCCGAACGGCAGCACCCGCGCGTACCGGGGTGCGCTGCGCTCCACCAAGCCTGCGACGACCTCGCGTGACACCGTGAACGTCCTGAGCCTCGAGGCGTACCTGCGCGGCGTGGTGGCGCGGGAGATGCCGTCCAGCTGGAGCATGGAGGCCCTCAAGGCGCAGTCGGTCGCGGCCCGCACGTTCGGCTCGCGCTACCTCGGCTCGACGAAGCACTACGACATCTGCGACACCGTCTCGTGCCAGGTCTACGGCGGGTACACCGACGAGACCAAGCGCACCAACGACGCGATCGACGGAACCAAGGGCAAGATCCTGACCTACCAGGGGGCGCCGGCGCTCACGCAGTTCTCCAGCTCCTCGGGCGGGTTCACCAACCCGGGCTCGACGCCCTACCTCAAGGCCGTCAGCGATCCGTGGGACAACTGGTCGGGCAACCGGAACCACGCCTGGAGCCAGGCGGTCAGCGCCTCGGCGATCCAGAAGAAGTACCCCACGATCGGCACGCTGACGTCGATCTCGATCACGAAGCGCAACGGTTACGGCTCGCTGGGCGGCCGCGTCGTCTCGATGAAGCTCCAGGGCTCCAAGGCGAGCCGCACGATCACTGGCATCGACGCGCGCTGGGCGTTCGGGCTGAAGTCGGACTGGTTCAGCTTCTGAGGGTCGCGGATGGGATGATCGTTCCATGCTGAGCGCCCGCCTCTGGATCACGATCGTCACGGCCGCCCTGGCCAACGCCCTCTCCCTCGGCGTCGCCGCCTGGCTGCTCGACGGCTTCACCCTGACGCTGGGCTGGTGGGTCGCGGCCGTCGTGCTGTTCACGGTGCTGAGCGTGGTCCTGCGCACCCTCGCGCTGCGAGTCCTGGGCTCGCGCTGGGTGCGCGTCTACACGATCGCCGGCGGTCTGGCCCTCACGGCGATCGCGCTGGTGCTCACCGACGTGATCGTGCCCAGCCCCGGCTTCGACATCGACGGCTGGGCCTCGTGGGGCGTCGCCACCTTGATCGTGTGGGCCACCGGCGTGGCCTTCGGCGAGGTCGACCACCACGCCCCGGCGTCCACGCCCGGCGTCTCGCCCGACATCCGCGCCGCCGTGCGCGAGGGCGACCGCCGCGCCTCCTGACGCTTCACCCGCGGCCCTGCGACACAACGAAACGCGCCCTCCCCGGCAGGAGGGCGCGTTTCGTTGCAGACGGTGTCGCTCAGGCGTCCTTGATGTCGCAGATGACGGCGCCGGCGCCGACGGTCTCGCCGATGGCGGCCGAGAGGCCGGTGACGGTGCCCGCCTTGTGCGCGTTGATGGGCTGCTCCATCTTCATCGCCTCGATGACCAGGACCAGGTCGCCCTCGGCGACCTCCTGGCCCTCCTCGACGGCGAGCTTGACGACGGTGCCCTGCATCGGCGAGGTCAGCGAGTCGCCGCTGGCGGCCGCGCCCGCGGACTTGCCGGCCTTGCGCTTGGCCTTCTTGGTGCCGGCAACCGCGGCGCTCGCGCCCAGCCCGCCGGGCAGGACGACCTCGACGCGCTTGCCGCCGACCTCGACCGTGACGCGCTCCCGCTCGCCCGGCTCGTCGGTCTCCGACGGGCCCGAGTACGGCTCGAGCTGGTTGTCGTAGTCGGTCTCGATCCACGTCGTGTAGACGTCGAAGGAGCCGTTCGCAGCGTTGAACGCGACGTCGTCGAGCACGTCGCGGTGGAACGGGATCACCGTGGGCATGCCCTCGACGACGAACTCGTCCAGGGCGCGGCGCGAGCGCTCGATGGCCTGCTCACGCGTGCGGCCGGTGACGATCAGCTTGGCGACGAGGGAGTCGAACGCGCCGGGGATGGTCTCGCCCTCCTCGTAACCTCCGTCGACGCGGATGCCCGGGCCGAACGGCGGAGCCCAGGTGGTCAGGGTGCCGGGGGCGGGCATGAAGTTGGCGCCACCGTCCTCGGCGTTGATCCGGAACTCGATGGAGTGCCCGACGACCTTGGGGTCGGCGTACCCGAGCTCCTCGCCCGCGGCGATCCGGAACATCTCGCGGACGAGGTCGATGCCGGTGACCTCCTCGGAGACGCAGTGCTCGACCTGGTCCGCGAGATGTTCCGGATCGCGGCGGGCGAGGAGCTCGGGTACGACGACCCGAAGATCTCA